>JAFGTJ010000102.1 GCA_016934195.1 Anaerolineae bacterium
GAGGCCGTTTTTAGAATTTGATGCGATGACCCTGAGAGCATCAGCTTGCACAGTAGGCGAAATACGCGCCCGGTGCTACAATGCCCGCCGGTATGCCTGAAAATGCCCTGACAAGGACGCCCTCATGCCCGATCACCAGACCCACCGTTTTCCCGCGCTGCGCTACCGCGATTTTCGCCTGCTGTGGACCGGCCAGATGATTTCCAGCATCGGATCACAGATGCAGCTCATCGCCCTGAACTGGCACATCTACGCCCTGATGGAGAACAAAACCTATACCCTGTCGCTGCTCGGTGAACCGATCAAGCTCAGCGGCGAGGCGTTGGGCTTGGGCGGGCTGGGCCTGGTGCGCGTGATCCCGGTCGTGATCTTCGCGTTGTTGGGCGGTATCGTGGCCGACATTTACGACCGCCGCCGCATCCTGATCGTGACGCAAAGCGCCGCGATGATCGCGTCCGCGCTGCTGATGGTGCTGACCTTCGCGGGACACGACAGCGTGCTGGCGATCTACCTGATCGCGGCGGCAGCGGCGGCGGTGTTCGCTTTCGACGCCCCGGCGGGCCAATCGCTGATCCCGAATCTGGTCGCGCCGGAACACCTGAGCAACGCCGTCAGCCTGAACACGCTGCTGTGGTATTTCGGCACGGTGATCGGTCCGGCGGTGGCGGGAGTGCTGGTCGGGCAGTTTGGGGTCGGGATGGTCTACGCGGTGGACGTGATCACGTTCGGGGCGGTGCTGGCCGGGCTGGTCATGATGCGCTACCGCCGCGATCCGGCGCAGGTCGCCCCGCCGTTTAGCTGGTCGGCGCTGCGCGAAGGCGTGCATTTTACCTACCGCTCGCGCCTGATCTGGAGCACGATGCTGCTGGACTTTTTCGCGACGTTCTTTTCGTCGGCGCGGACCATGCTCCCCATCGTGGCCGATGATATCCTGAAAGTGGGCGTCGAGGGCTACGGGTTACTGGCGACGGCGCAGCCGGTCGGCGCGGTGATCGCGGGCGTGACGCTCGCCACGTCACGGCGCGAAATTTACCGCCAGGGCGTCTGGCTGCTGGTCAGCGTGGCGGTGTACGGGGTGGCGACGGCGCTGTTTGGTGTTTCGACCGTGTTCCTGCTGTCCTACGTGCTGTTCGCGCTGACCGGCGCGGGCGACACCATCTCGACCGTGATTCGCGGCACGATCCGGCAGATCATGACGCCGGACCGTTTGCGCGGGCGCATGACCAGCGTGAATATGGTGTTCTTCATGGGCGGGCCGCAGTTGGGCGAACTGGAAGCCGGGTTGGTGGCGGCGGTCTTTGGCGTGCCGTTCGCCATTGTGACCGGGGGCGTTGCGACCGTGCTGCTGACCGGCTGGATCGCGTGGCGCTATACCAGTCTGCGCCGCTATACCAGCGATACCGCCCAGGCGCACCAGCGCGAGGTCGCGGCAGCGTAACCCATATCAGCGATATAATAGGGAGTAATGCACGGTTGAGAATTTGTGAGGAATCACAAAATGAGCACGGCTTATGATGAAGTTTACCAGTTGGCGCTGACGTTGGCTCCTGATGAGCGCCGCCGTCTGGTCGATGCGCTGACCAGCTCGCCTTCTGGACTGAGTGCTGACACCATCCTCAAGACACTGACCGCACATGCCGACAAGCTTCGTGAAATGGGCGTCCGCCGAATCGGGTTGTTCGGTTCTCATGTGCGCGGCGAGGCTCAGCTAGACAGCGATATCGACTTGTTGGTGGAAATGAGTCAATCCCGTTATTCGCTCTTTGACGTGTTGCGGATCGGCGTATACCTTGAGGATGTGTTCGGCCATACGGTAGACGTGATTCCCTACGACGCGATCCGTCCCACCGCCAAACCCACCATTCTGCAAGAGGTGGTCTATGCCGAGATCGATTAAGGAGTATTTGGAGGATATTCTGCGAGCTACCGAAACCATTATTGCGCGCACCAATGACCAAACCGAGACGGAATTTTTTGCCGATGATGTACTGGTTGATGCGGTTTTGTTCAATCTGGTAGCTATTGGCGAAGCCTGCAATCACTTACCTGAAAATTTGCGCGCTCAACATGCCGACATAGAATGGGCAGTCATTATCGCCATGCGCAACCGTATCGTACATGGTTATTGGGACGTAAATCCGACTATTATCTGGGAAACGCTTCAGCAAAATATTCCCCCACTGCGGGACCGGATTCAGTCGTTGCTGGAAGACTTCCAAGACGAGGACTAAATAGTATCTTATGGCCCATCCCAACGAAGTCCACCTGATCGACCAAACGCCGTTCACCGCCGACCACTGCCTGAAATGCAACGTTTGCACGACGGCCTGCCCGGTCAGCGCGGTGACGCCGCTGTTCCCCGGCCCCAAGACGGTCGGACCGCAGGCGCAGCGCTTCCGCGATCCCGGCGCGCCCTCACCCGATCATACGATTGACTACTGCTCCGGCTGCGGCATCTGCACGCTGGTCTGCCCGCACGGAGTCCGGGTCATGGAGATCAACACGCAGGCCAAAGCGCGTTTGACCGAAACACACGGCATGTCGCCCCGCAACTGGTTCCTGAGCCGCAACGAACTCTGGGGCCGGTTGGGGACGCCGTTCGCGCCGCTGGTCAATTTTGGGGTGCGAAACCGCCTGCTGCGCGTGCTGGCCGAAAAGATCATGCAGGTATCGGCCCGCGCCCCGCTGCCGGGCTGGGCCGGGTATACCTTCCGGGGGTGGTGGAAACGCGAGATCAAGCGCCGCCCGCGTCCCGAACCGGATTCCGATGCCAACCGGGTGGTATATTTTCACGGCTGCTCGACCAATACTTATGAGCCACACATCGGCAAGCTGGCGGTCGCCGTGCTGGAACACCTCGGCCTGCATGTCGAGATTCCGCCGCAAACGTGCTGCGGCCTGCCCGCCCAGTCCAACGGCGATTTCAAGGCGGCGCGGCGTTATGCTCAAACCAACATTAAGGCGCTGGGGGGCTATGCGCGGCGCGGAATTCCCATCGTCGGCACGTCGGCCAGTTGCATCACCGCTATCAAGGGCGATTACCAACACGTCCTGGGGCTGGACGATGCCGACGCCCGGTTGGTGGCCGCGAACACCTACGATTTTATGGAATTCCTGGCGAAACTGGCCCACGAAGGACGGCTGCCGACTGACTTCCAGCCTATCAACCGGGAACTGCCCTATCACGCGCCCTGCCAGCTCAAGGCGCACGGCATGGGCCGCCCCGCGCTGGACGTGCTGGACCTGATCCCCGGCCTGGACGTGTGGGAGATCGACGCGGACTGCTGCGGGATCGCGGGCACGTATGGCTACAAGGCCGAAAAGCGCGATATCGCGGAAGCGGTCGGCTGGCCGATTGCCGAACAGGTCTACGCGGCGCAGGCGAATCTGGTGGTGTGCGATACCGAAACGTGCCGCTGGCAGATTCAGTCATTGACCGGGGCGCGCGTCGTTCACCCGGTCGAGATCGTGGCGGCGGCGTATGGCCTGACGATTCGGGACGCGAAATATACATCGCCGGTAGCAGGGTAACGGGCGATGCGCGATTTTGAGGACAGACAAAAAATAGGACGCAGATTGACGCAGATAAACACAGATAAAAGCAAAACGACTCCGCGTGCATCAGTGTTCACCTGTGTCCTGATCCTGTTGTTGATCGTGGCCGCGCTGCTGGCGGGCTGTGACAACGCGGGCACGTCTCCCGCCCCAACCGCGACCTTTGTGTGGCCGACGGCGCTCCCCGCCAGTCCGACCGTGAACCCGGTCGCGCCTGCGGTGGAAAACCACGATATCCGCGATCCGGGACTGGGCGAGGCAGGTGTGAGCGATCCCACAAAGGCCGCGTTAGCCGCTGAAGGCGAACCGGACCAACCGCTGCCGACCGTGACGCCGCTGCCAACGGACGCCACGCTGCCGCTGGTAATCAGCGCGGGCGACGGGCTGGTGCTGCAAGCGACCCTATACGGGGCAGCGGTCCGGCCCGCGCCGGGGGTGCTGCTGCTGCACATGGAAAGCCGCGACCGGACCTCGTGGGACGATCTGCCGGAACGGTTGCAGGCGCGCGGCTACGCAGTGCTGGTCATCGATCAACGCGGGCACGGATCGACGGGCGGCGCGGTTGATTGGGCGCTGGCCCTGGACGATATCCGCGCAGCAATGAGCCAGTTGGCCGAACTACCGGGGATCAATCCCGCACAGATCGCCGTGATCGGCGCAGGCATTGGCGCGAACCTGGGCCTGAATGCCTGCGTAGATACGGCGGGCTGCGTGGGCGCGGTGCTGCTGAGTCCCGGCCTGGATACGCGCAGCATCACCACAGCGGACGCGATGGCGCGGATCGGTTTCCGCCCGGTGCTGATTATCGCCAGCGAGAATGACGCCAACAATCCCGCCGACAGCATCACGCTCAACGGGCTGGCGACCGGCCCCCACGAACTGATCCTCTATCCCGCCGCCGGACACGGGACCGATATGTTTGCCGCCGAGCCGGGATTGGCCGACCGGTTGATCGACTGGCTGGCGGCGCAGCTTCCCCCGCCATGATTCCGTAGGGCGGGCGGCGGCGGTCGTAAACGTCGTTTTTGGGTATTATAATGCACTGCTGTTACCGTGTTATTTTAGAGGCGGGGATATGCCATTAGGATTTGTGATTGAGGACAACCCGGAAAACGCCCGGCTGTTTGCGTTGGTTTTGAGCCAGGGCGAGTTTGAGGTCGAGACGTTGTATGATGGCGAGACAGCCCTGGCACGGTTGAGCGAGGTCACACCGGATTTAGTGATTCTGGACCTGAACCTGCCCGGCATCAGCGGCATCGATCTGCTGCGCCACATGCGGAACGATGCGCGGCTGACCGCCGTGCCGGTGATCGTGGCAACCGCCAATCCGCAGATGACCGAGGAAATTACGGACCTGGCCGACCTGGTGCTGTTCAAGCCGGTCAGCTACGTGCAACTGCGCGATCTGGTGGCACGTTTCAGTTAGACGCGCCACTATCAGAATGTGTGTGGGGGGAGAATTAGCGAGCGGAAGTTATGATTCACGAGAAAATTTTAACGCGCCGGATGGCCGGTATCATGATCGGCGTGCTGCTGGCGGGAATTGTGCTGTCCGGCAGTCCTGCCGCCGCGCAGGGCGATCCCGGCTCGACCGTGATCGCGCTGGTCAACCAGTTCCGCGCCGCCAATGGTCTGCCCGCGTTTACGGTGGACGGTTCGCTGATGGCCGCTGCCCAAAGTCATGCTAACTGGGTGATGGAAACGCGCCAGTTCGGGCACAGCGGGCCGGGCGGCAATACGCCGCAGGATCGCGCCACCGCCGCCGGATACAACGGGATCGCCTTCGAGAATTACGTGTACGGAATGGGCATGACGCCGCAGCAGGCCGTGACGTGGTGGGAAAACAGCGCCATTCATCGCGCCACGATGCTGTCATCGGTGGGACAGCACATCGGGATCGGGTACGTGAGCGATGGGACCGACAATCTGTACGTGCTGGTGGTCGGCAGACCGGGCCGCACGGTGAACACGTCGTCCGGCAGCGGCGGGAATAATAACGGCGGCAACTCGGCGGGAAGCGGTGATACGAACGAGAACGAGGAAGACGCCGAACCGCCCGGCCCGGTTGTAGTCCCGATTGTGCTGGCCGAAGCGCGCGAAGACGGCTCGATTGTACATGTCGTGCAGCAGGGCCAGACTGCCTGGGCAATCGCGGCCCGCTACGGCGTGGACCTGGACGAAATGCTGTATATCAACGGCCTGCGGCGGCCCGTTGTGCTGAAACCGGGCGATGAAGTGATCGTGCGGCTGGCCGATGGACAGGCTCCGCCGCCAACACCCACCCCGCCGCTGACTCATATTGTCCAGGAAGGCGAAACGGTCTGGGAAGTGGCGGTTCGCAACGGGTTGACGGTCGATGAACTGCTGGCGCTCAACGGCCTGACGCGCGCGGACGTGATCAAGCCCGGTGACGAGCTGCTGCTGCGCGCGCCGGACTCGGTTCCGACTGCCGCGCCACCGACTGCCGCACCACCGACCGCCACGCCGACTCCGGTCCCGACCGATACGCCCGTCTTGTCGGAAGCCGCCATCGCCGCGACTCAGGCCGCCGAATTGTTCGCCGCCGCGCAGTCGCCCGACGCCGCAACGGAGTCCTTCGGGCCAATCGTCACGCCGCCCACGAATACGCCCGCTCCACCCCCGACCAAATCCGGCGGTCCGCCAACACTGCCGCCCGCGCCCGGTGAAGGGGTTGAATCCGAGGTTGAATCAACGGTCGAGTCCCCGCCGACCCTGGTTCCAACGGATACCGTGATCCCGCCGAGTCCTACGCAAACGGCGACCGTCCCGGCTTCCCCGACTGCCACGCCGCAGCAGGTCGCGCAGGCGGTCGAACCGACCGGTGCGCCGGTCGCTGCCGGGTCGAATCCTGCCGCCCGCCAGGACGACTCCGATCCCGATGTGGTGATGATCGGGGCGGCGGCGTTGGGCGTGGTGTGGCTGTTGGTCGGCGCGGCGGGGCTGTGGTTCTGGATGGGCTACCGGCGGGGGCGGTAAAATATGAGTAAGCCAATACGATTTACAAAACACGCCCGCCAGAAATTCGAGGACCTCGCTGAAATGGGTTTCCCGTTGACAGAAGAACAAGTTCTCGACACATTACAGAACCCTGAACACATTGACTCTGAAGCTGATCCCCCTATTGCACAAAAAGCGATCAGCGAACGACATTTGATCCGTGTTGTATTTGCCGAAGATGAAGACGAGATTCGTATTGTGACGTTTTATCCGGCGAGGAAATCACGTTATGAACCCGACGCTGAAAATGAGATATGACCACGAAGACGACGTGCTGATGATCTGGTTTGCGCAGGGGAAAAAAGTCGATCACGCCGAGCAAACCGGCCAGAGCATTCTGCACATGACCGAAAATGGCGAGCCGGTGCTGCTGGAAATTCTGAAAGCGCGCGAATTCGTGCCGGAATTGGTGCGAACCGTGATGGCAGTCCCGGCAGTCAGCGCGCAGGTTTAGCCGAGGTCCGGCAGTTTGAAGATATCGACCAGCGCCAGGGTCAAACCGGGGAACAGCGCGCTTACGTCCATACTGTCGGATTCCCGGTAGGTCTGCACCTGGGATTCGCCCCGGCGGTAGCGGTAAAGGGCTTTCTGCCGGGGCAGCACGACCCACACTTCCGCTGTGCCCGCCTCAAAATAGTCGCTGATCTTGTCTACCACATCCTCGAACTGGTCATCCGGTGACATGACCTCGACGGCCA
>JAFGTJ010000500.1 GCA_016934195.1 Anaerolineae bacterium
GGGGACCCTTTGATTTTCAGTCAAATGCTCTACCAACTGAGCTACCTCGGCATGTGTCCCTCAACAGGACGCTGCTAATTGTAACGTGTTTTTGGGTGATGTCAACGGCGGTTTTCCAGGGAAAATTTGGCAGTTGTGGGCAGCGTACAAGGCTGTTAAGGGGTAAAATTGGGCGCGATAGGAAAGGATGCGCGCTGTGAGCATCAATTACAAACGCCTGAGCAAAACTATCGCGCGCGCGCTGCGCCATGCTCCCGGTGATTACGGACTGGAACTGGACAGCGAAGGCTGGACGCCCGTAGAGGACCTGTTGACCACGCTTCGCAAACGCCGCCGGGAATGGCGTGCCCTGAGCGAAGCCGATCTTGCCCAGATGATCGAGCAATCTGATAAGCAGCGTTACGAGTTACGGGACGGCCATATCCGCGCCTATTATGGTCACTCTATGCCGGAACGGATTGAGAAACCGCGCGCCGAGCCACCTGAGACGCTCTATCATGGCACCTCGCCTGAGTCTGCGGCGAACATTCGACGCGATGGACTGAAGTCCATGCGGCGGCAGTATGTGCATCTTTCCGCTGATCAAGAAACAGCCTTACAGGTGGGGCGGCGGCATTCAGCGGAACCGGTGATCCTCGAAATTCAGGCGCTTGAAGCGCACTGGGCCGGGATTGCGTTTTATCATGGCAATGATGACGTATGGCTGGCCGATACCATTCCCCCTCAGTTTGTCACAATTCCTTGACCCGCGTGTTATAATGCAATATTCTAAACGGAAATTTGATTTATCCGAGAGGCGTTGTGCATGACTCCTGAGCAGATTAAGCGCGCCCTGGACCGGGTGCTGCTGTCGGTCCAAAAACCGGCGCGTTATGTGGGCGGCGAGTATAACAGTGTGGTGAAGGACTGGGATGCGGTATCGTTGCGCGCGGCGATGGTATTCCCGGAAATATACGACCTGGGTATGTCCAATCTGGGTTGGATTATCCTTTACGGGTTGATCAACGACCAGCCGGATATGTTCGCAGACCGGGCGTTCAGTCCCTGGATCGACATGGAATCCGTCATGCGCCACGAAGGGATTCCGCTTTATGGGTTGGAAAGCAAGCGCCCGTTACAGGATTTTGACCTGTTGGGGATCAGTCTGCCGTATGAACAGTTATATACCAATGTGCTGAACCTGCTCGATTTGGCCGGACTGCCGCTGCAGTCCGCCGAACGCGATTCAAGTTACCCTTTGGTGATCGCGGGGGGGCACGCCTGCTACAACCCGGAACCGATGGCCGGTTTCATTGATGCGTTTGTGATCGGGGAAGGGGAGGCGGTCATTCTTGAGATCGCCCGCATCGTGCAGGCCAAACGCGGACGATCCCGTGAGGAACAACTGCGTGCGCTGGCGGGACTTGAAGGCGTTTATGTGCCGCGTTTTTATGATGTGACCTACCAGCCCGACGGCACGATTGCCGCTGTGACGCCCAATACGCCGGATGCGCCGCCGTTCGTTCGCAAGCGGATTGTCCCGGTGCTGCCGCCGTCCTTTACCCGGTTTCTGGTGCCGCACGTCGATACCGTCCACAACCGCGCGCCGATTGAAATTATGCGCGGTTGTACACGCGGCTGCCGTTTTTGCCACGCCGGAATGGTCACACGCCCGGTTCGTGAGCGTCCCATCGAGGAAATCATCGCCGCCGCTGACGAGATCGTTCGCAGCACCGGTTTTGAGGAGTTGAGTTTGCTCAGCCTGTCCTCGTCGGATTATACCCATATTCAGGAACTGGTTGAGGCTATCGGCCAACGGTTTGAGGGGCAGAATGTCAGTGTGGGACTGCCCAGCCTGCGGATTGAGTCGGTGAGTGTGGATTTGATGGACGCGCTCGGTGATGCGCGGCGCGGCGGATTCACCTTCGCGCCGGAAGCCGCGACCGAAAAAATGCGCGATATCATCAACAAGTCGGTGCCGGATGAGCAGTTATTGGTGACGGCGCGCGAGACGTATGCGCGGGGTTGGTTGACGATCAAATTGTATTTCATGATCGGCCATCCTAGCGAAACGTTAGAAGATGTGCAGGCGATCATTGAACTGGCGCGGGCGGTGTTGGCCGAGGGACGCAAGATTCACGGCAACAAAGCTACGGTCAATGTGGGCGTCAGTACGTTTGTGCCCAAGCCGCATACCCCGTTCCAATGGGTGTCGCTGGATACGCTGGACCAGATTCAGGCCAAACAGGATTTGCTCAGGCGTGGCCTGCGTGGGCGTGGGCTGAATTTGCGGTGGAATCGGCCCGATGAAACGTTGCTCGAAGCTTTCCTCAGCCGGGGCGACCGCCGCCTGGGACCGGTCATCCGGCGCGCCTGGGAATTGGGAACTCGTTTCGATGCCTGGCAGGAACACCACAATCACGAGGCGTGGCAGCAGGCGTTCGCCGAAGCCGGGTTAGAGATGGACTTTTATACCCACCGCCCGCGCCCAGTAGACGAGGTGTTTCCCTGGGATCACATTGATATTGCCGTCAAGAAAAGTTTCCTGGTTGAAGATTACCTGATGTCGCAGCAGGGCGAGACTCGTGTAGACTGCCGCGAACGATGTTTTGCGTGTGGAATTCTGCCCAAATTCAAAAACCTGCGCATGGAAACCCTGGCGGACGCCTGGAAATGTCCGCCGGTCGTGCCGCGTGATCAGCGCCGCAAACCTCGCGGCGATAGTATTCCATTGTTGCCGCGTTAATCCCTGGCTATCTGCCCGTTCGTTTGCGCCCCCACCGGGGCGCTTTTTGTTCAGGTAGGTGAAGGAAACACTTGTGCAGACGCGCGAATTTACATATAATAAAGAATAGTTGTCAAATCGTGTATTTTGTTATCGAATTGGTTCGGTATCTAAATTGAAAATCAATATCCTGGTGATCGGTTCGCTGGCGAAAACAGTCCAATCGTATCTGAAGCAGCGAGATGTCCTGGTCAATGTGGCAGCGATATCGTCGATATCGTCGTTTGGGCACCTTGAGCCGGGGCACTACGATGTGGTGTTAGCCTGTGTGCTGGATGGGGAGCAAGTGCTGCGTGTCTGGCCGGGAATGGTGGTTTGCGAACCGGTTATGAATGAGCAGGGACGGCTGCATTTGATCCCACTGCGTTTGGAACAGGCCGGAGCAGTACGTCTGGTTGAACGGTTCATCAATCAGGCCCCGCATCGCAGCACGGAACACGCGATGAGTTCCCAACAGACCGTTGATGATCTGGCCCAGGTCGCGCGATATAAGGATGAATTGATTCAGTGTGTCTCCCACGAATTGCGGACTCCGCTCACCTATATCATGGGATACGTTGATTTGGTGCTGGAAGGGGAAGCGGGCGCGCTGAATCCCGATCAGGCGGCCAGTTTACAGATCGTGTCGGACAAGACGCGGGCATTGGTCCGGTTGGTGACGGATTTGATGTCATCAGGACAGCCGGGCGAATCGGACTTGCTGCTGGATGTGGTGAATCTCGGCGTTGTGGTCAAACGTGCCGTTCAGATGATGCGGATCAACGCGAACGAATGCGGCGTTACCTTGAACGCCGTGACCGAACCGGGAGTTGGACTGGTGTTGGCCGATCAAGACCGGATCGGGCAGGTGTTGGATAATCTGTTAGGCAATGCGCTCAAGTTCAGCGCACCGGGCGCGACGGTTACGGTTCGCGTATTGCGGCGCGAACAGTATGTGCGGATCGAGGTTGAGGATACCGGCATCGGTATTCCGCCGCAACACCAGATTCGCATTTTTGAACGGTTTTACCAGGTTGACGCGGCGGCGCGGCGGCAGGGTGGTTTAGGTCTGGGGTTGGCGATCTGCAAGCAGATCGTAGAAGCACACGACGGGTACATCGGTGTTATTAGCCAACCCGGAGTTGGCAGCCGGTTTTTCTTTGAACTGCCGGAAGTCGAAGCGTATGTAAGCGCCAGCAGCGCTAGTTAATGTGAACCGCGCCGAAAACGGTTTTGGCAACGATGTCCAGTTCCAGGGCATTCTCGTCCATCGCGCCTGCGTTGAGGGTGATATACGTTCCCGGTTCGATCTCCTCAAAGCGGTCGGGATCGACTTTCACCCGTCCCGGCGCACTCTGAGATACAGTGATGATCGCCCGGCTGTTGGCCGGGATAGAGAGCCGGACGTCACCAAAGGTCGAACGGGCAAAAATCGTGCCGGTGGCTTGTGCCGGACAGATCACATCGACGCTGCCCATTCCTGACGCGATGTAGGCGCGTTCTACCTGCACCTCCTGTAGATCAACTTCCAGCCGACCGAGATAGCTGCTGACCAACACTTCCCAGGGCAGGTCGCGTGCCAGGCTGACATCCCAATCGGCCATTGAGAGCCACCATGTCTGGCCGCGCTGCATTCGTAGTGTGGCGTGATTGTTGCGCACGTTCAGGGACGGGCGCGAGCGGGCGGTATATTGGCCCGCGATCAACCGTCCGGTCTTCCGCAGCGCGCGCACCTGCACATCCAGCTCGCCGCTTTCGATTTCTAAAGAAGCTGATTGTACACTGCCGCGTGTGATACCGAAGGTATGCGCCTGCCAGCTTGGGGCGATATCGCCGCGCAGCACGATCTGCGCGCCTGCTAGCACCAGCAGCACCGGCCAATAGGCGGCCAGGTCCAGGTCGATCAGCAAAAAATTGTTCAGCAGCAGCACCACGCCGCCGACCATTAACACCAGGGGCCAGAGCACAGGCGCGCGTTTTGCCATCGGTTTATATCTCCAGCAGGTAATCTTGCAGCAGTTGGTGCGCGGACGAGTGCCGCAGACGATTGAGCGCCTGGGCTTCCAGTTGGCGCACGCGCTCGCGCGTCACCCCGATCTGCTGTCCCACTTCTTCCAGGGTATGGGTTTCCCCGTCCAGTAAGCCGTAGCGCAGTTGCAGAATATGCGCTTCGCGGTCCGGTAGTCGCGCCAGGACGAATTCCAGGTGTTCGCGCAGCAGGTTATGGGTCACGACCTCGGCGGGTTGGGGACTGGATTTGTCCTCGATAAAGTCTCCAAACTCCGAGTCCGCGTCTTCCTCGACCGGCGTTTCCAGGCTAATTGGACGGCGCGAGATTTCGATCAGGTTCCTGATTTTGTCGGGCGTGGTTTCCAGTTCATCAGCCAATTCGTCGGTGGTCGGCTCGCGTCCCAACTCCTGGGTGAGTCGGGTCGAGGTGCGCCGCAGCCGGTTGATCTGGTCGCCCATGTGGACCGGGACGCGAATCGTGCGGCCCTGGTCGGCGACGGCGCGGCTGACGGCCTGGCGAATCCACCATGTCGCGTAGGTGCTGAATTTGTGCCCCCGCTGGTATTCAAATTTGCGCGCTGCGCGGATCAGGCCGATGTTGCCCTCCTGGATCAGGTCCAGGAAGTGTACGCCGCGCCCAATGTATTTTTTGGCGACGCTGATCACCAGCCGCGAGTTAGCCCGTACCAGGTATTCCTGGGCGGCTTCACCATCTTCGATCAGGGCTTCCAACTGCGTCCGGTCATCTTCCGACAGGCCATCGTTACGCAGTTCGCGGAGTTGCTGGATGGCAAACTGGCCGGTTTCCATGCGTTTTGCCAGCGCGACTTCTTCCTCGGCGGTGAGCAGCGGAACCCGTCCGGCTTCCTTCAGATACAACCCTACCACGTCGTCGGTATCCAGCGCTTGTTGGTAGCCCGCGTCTTGAACCAGATCGGTGTACAGTGTACTGGGATCAAGCGCTTCTTCTTCGGACTTATCATCTTTTGCTGGCTTGCGGCTGTCCGGGGCCGGAGAATCGGGCACAACCTCGATGCCCGCATTGCCCAACGCATCGAGTAGTTCATCCAACAGTTCGATGTTGTGTTCTAAGGCGGGCATCCGGGTCAGGATGTCGTCATACGTGATATAGCCCTGTTCTTCGCCCTGGGCTACCAATTCACGCCACACCACGCTGTCCGGGGTTATAGTGGTTGGATGTTGTTTGTCTGCTATCGTCATCTCAAATCTTTTTCACGTAAAAGCACCCTACCATCAGCGGTAGGGTGCCCGTGCGCTATCCCTTTTCATCGAAAGGCACATCGCTAGGGCACAGGCGTCGCAACCTCACTGTCTGCTTCGTTGTCTGCGGACGATGGTGTTGGCGCAATCTGAATCGGATCGGTAAGCATGTTCAGGATAAAGTCCACCAATTGTTTCGGTATCAGGTACACACGCTGATCCGCTTCGGGCGCAGCCGGAACATACACATAGTATGCCACATTATCCGGGTTTGCGTCACCTATTGCGAGCGCGGCTTCATATACTCGTTCGTCAGAGTCCAACATCCGAAAACGGAAACGATATTTTGGCTCAGGTTCCAGCCCGAATACTTGCAGATTTTCCGGTGTCGCCTCATATGTTTGTTCGGCGGCCAGGAGTGTAATCGCAGTCGCGGCGTCTTCAACCAGGGATTGGTTGATCGCGTCAGGCTCTATGCGCGTCTGGGTGCCGGGTATGTCGGGAGCGTACCACATTCCCTGTTCATCTCGCATCACCAAAATACCCGTACTGCCGGTGACATCCAACACTTCCATTCCGGTAATGTGCGCCGGATCGGCCACTTCCGGGAAAAGTTGAACCGGGCGTCGGGCTTGCTGCGTCGCGCCCAGGTTCAGCAGTTGTGTCTGCCGGGTTTCGGGATCATCCAGCATCAGCCAGATGACCATGACTGCCGCGAACCCGGCCAGCAGCCAATAACTCAGTTGGCGTTTATCCATCTCATTCTGCCTATCCAAATACTTTAGCCTAACGGCGGCGATACCACCACACTACTCCGCCTGCCAGCAAGACCAATCCCGGCAGGATAATCATGGTGATCACGGCAATGGTATTGCGTTCCCCATCCGATACCACCAGATTGAGCAGGGTAGGATCGCTGACCGGGGTGAACGTGATCGCCTGCGAAAAGCCGGTCAACCAGTCTACCATATCGGTCCACAGATAGACATTGCCCGGAATCTGCTTGACATATTCGTTTTTGAGTATGTCGGAGTCCCCAATAATAATCAGGCGCGGTTGGATATCTACCTGAAATTCCAACTGGCGGCGAACGGTTGCGCCGACCACCAGCGGACCGGGAATATCTTCCTGGGGATCGTAGCTTATTTGGGAATCCAGAAAACGCGCCAACGCGGTTTCGCCGTAAGAAAGTTCTGACGTGAACAGCAGTGGCTCGCGGGTGTATTGTCCCTGGCGCGTATCTGGCTCATCCACCAATGTGAGCGAGCGCATCACGTTAGCGTAGATCGGTTCGTCGGCTACACCTTGCATGATGGTATGGGGCGCAACCGAATTAATGATCGGGACCCATTCGGTGCCGTTGATCAGTTCCGGCGTGGTTTCGATCACCAGTGTGTCATCTACCCGCACCCCAAACTCATCCCACAGGTAATCGTTGAGCGGCGTGCCTGCCTGCAAAAATGTGTTAGGGGGTCCGCCCAGAACTGCCGCTTCGATCAGGGGCGGGTCCGCGAAAATGCCCACGCGCCCGCCGCCTGCCAGATAGTCCGCGATCAGGGCGACTTCGGTTTCAGAAAAGGGTATTAGCGCGCCCACGATCAGCACCGCGTCGGCATCCGGCGGGATTTGCTCGACGTCGGCTAACACCAGCGGTTCCGCCGCGATTCCTTCCCCTTCCAGGCTGACCGCCAGCCGGGAGATGCCGGTATCGTCCACCTGATCCAATTCGCGCTCGCCGTGCCCGGTTGTGAAATACACCTTGAAGCGTCCCGCCGAGGCAACGGTTTTGATTCCGGTAGTAATATTGCGTTCGGTT
Organism: Anaerolineae bacterium; assembly: GCA_016934195.1. Lineage (GTDB taxonomy): Bacteria > Chloroflexota > Anaerolineae > Aggregatilineales > Aggregatilineaceae > JAFGTJ01. Next base: position 7,791 of record JAFGTJ010000500.1, read on the forward strand.
ACATCGCCCAGGAAGCGCGTCACGTACCGTTCCACCACTGTTCCGTCGCCTTGCACGACCTGCCGCTGAACTGGCTCGCCATCCGGTCCGAGCACGACCAGCACAAGCTGGCCGTCCAGACCAGTCTGGTAGCCGTACAGCGCCGCCTTATCGGGCCGTTCGTCAGGATCGACGTATTCCACTTCGACCGCGCCGTCGCTTTCGGCTTCGTACTGCCGCAGCAACAGGTCTGCGGATTCTTCCTCGCGGAGCTTGCTGCTCGTGAAGAAGCCTACAATGCGCACCCCGTAACCCCGGTCGCGCAGTTCGTTGATGGCGTCCAGGGTTGGTTTGTTGAGTGAATAGCGCTGCACGGATGTCAGGTCGGCGGTGATGTTGGCGCGATCTACCAGTACATAGGCGAACACAATAAAACCCACAAATATGATGGTGATCAGAATGCTGGTGGTGCCGTACCGGGTCTGGCGGCCTGCCATCCATGCCCGGAATTCGTCCGGTGTCCACCCCATCCACAGCCCGATCCCGGCTGCGCCCACGACCGCGCACCCGAATACCCAGAGCGAGAGTTCGCCCGTGATCAACGCCATCAGGCCGCCGATCACCAGGGCTGCCATGCCGATGACGCTGGCCCAACCGGCGATTTCGGCGTGTTGTTCAGCGCGTTGTTCCCGGCGTGTCTTGTCCATCAACGCCACCTCCGCGATTCGATCAAGCGCGTGGTGATAAACAGCATCACCACGATCAGGCCAATGAAAAAGACTGAGTCTTCAAACCGGATCACGCCGATCAGGAACGAGGTCGAATAGTGTGATTGCAAGCTCAGTTCGCGGATTACCTGGGCCAGCGCGCGGTTTTGGACCACCAACCCGGCGAAGTCGCCCAGCCACAGGATGAACAGCGCCGCCATGCTGAGAAATCCCGCCACGATCTGGTTTTCGGTGATGGCCGAAAATAACAGGCCGATGGATAGGGTCGCGCCGCCAAACAGCCAGATACCGATATAGGCGCTGATCACCGGACCGATGTCAAGTTCCGGGCGGTATTCATACGTCCGGGCCGTCGTGATCGCCAACCAGATCGCCTGGTAGACCAGCGTCAGGGCCAGGATCGCGGTGTAATACAGCCACGCGCCCAGGAATTTACCCAGCACTACGTCGCCATCACGAACCGGCATGGTAAGCATCAGTTCCAGCGTGCCCTCGCGTGATTCTTCGGCGAACAGGCGCATGGTCAGCAGCGGCGTGAAGAAAATCGTGAAAAATCCGAACGTGCTGAGCACTTCCGCGCCGTCGGGCGGGAGTTTTCCGACCCGCTGCGCCAAATCAACGTTGAACTGCCACCCGGTCAGCACCAGGATCGCAAAGGCGACCATGTAGGCAATCGGGGATGTGAAATACTGGGCCAGCTCGCGTCGTGCGATGAGGCGAACGCTACGCATGGGATCGTCCTTTCTGCTTTTGCTGAGGAGCCGCATCAAGCCGGGTGGTGAGTTCCAGGAAAATTTCCTCCAGCGTGATCGCCCAGGGCCGCAGTTCCAGCAGTTCCATGCCATGTCCAACCACTGCCGCCGCAAGCGCGGGCCGTATGTCCGCCCGCCCTGTCCCGGTAATCTGGTAGCCATCCCCGTGCCGCACCACCGACTCGACTCCTGGTACGGCGCGTAGTACACGCAGCGCGTCGTCGTCCAGGGTGCGACTGCCCACGCGCAGGAACAGCCGCCCGCCGTGATGCAGCCGTTCTTGCAGTTGGGCGGGGGTGTCCTCGGCCACGATCTGCCCCCGGTCGATGATGATGATCCGGTCGCATAACTGCTCGGCTTCCGAGAGAATGTGTGTGCTCAACATCACGGTGCGCGTATGCCCTAATTCGCGGATCAGTCCGCGCAGGTCCTGAACCTGGTGCGGGTCCAGGCCAATCGTTGGTTCGTCCAGGATCAGCACGTCGGGATCATGCACAATGGCCTGTGCCAACCCGACGCGCTGCCGCATCCCTTTCGACAGGCTGCGAATCAGGCTGCGCGCCCGGTCGGTCATGCCGGTCATATCGAGCACCGCCGCGATCCGTTCGCGGGGAGCGTCCAGGCCGCGCAGTTTCGCCACGAATTCCAGATACCCGTGTACCGTCATGTCCCGGTAGAGCGGCACGGTTTCCGGCAGATAGCCGACGTGCCGCCGCATTTCGAGCGAATCCTCGAATATGTCCAACCCGGCGATGCGGGCGGTGCCCGCGCTGGGCGGCATATAGCCGGTCAGGATACGCATGGCGGTCGTTTTGCCCGCGCCGTTTGGTCCCAGGAAACCCAGAATTTCGCCTTCTGAGGCGTGGAAACTGATAGAATTCAGCGCGACAAACCGCCCGTAACGCTTGGTCAGGTTTTCGACTTCGATCATGTCAGGGCCTTTTATGGGCTAATCAACTGCCGGACGGCGGCGGGTAAGTTGAGCGCCGCGACGGGCTGCCATATCCAACCGGGCGGCGGTTGAGTGGTGAGGGCGGCGGGTTCGGGCAGCACGCAGCGGTAATAGAACGTCAGGCCAACGTCCGGCGGCGGCGAGTCGATGGTCACGTAATCTGGGGCCACAAAATCGAAGCGACTGTCTGAAAATGCTCCGATAGTTACCGGATGGGGTAACACCCGCGCCAGGTGCTGCTGAAGCGCTTCGTGTGGCGGCGTAGCCTGATTCTGATCGGCAATGGCGAACGTGGGAACGCGATCCGGCGTGTTTGCCTGGATCAGCACATTTTCCTGGTGTTCGATCAGCGCTGTTACCGTGCCGTGAATGGTGTGTCGCGCCGCTGGTTGTTCCGCGTACTGATCGCGTTCGTGGGCGATGATCTGGCGGAGATGGTCGGCGGCGGTATCCAGATCGTCATTGATTACCACGTAATGGCACTGCGGGGCGAACGTCATTTCGAATTGAGCGCGCCGGAAACGATTGTTCAGCACGTCGGGCGAGATATCGCCGCGTTGTTTGATGCGCTCCACCAGGATATCCAGCCGCGAGGGGGTCACGAAAATCAGGACGCTGTGGTCGGGATACGCTGTATAAATTTTGCCCGCGCCCAGGAACTCGATATCGGCGATCAGGTCGTGATGGTCGCGGATAGCGGTTTCTACTGTGCTGCGCGGCGTGCCATACAGATCGTTCATGTGAACCTGTTGGTATTCAATCAGCGCGTCATCGGCGATGAGCTGCCGGAATTCGTCATGGGTCACGAACCAGTGTTCGCGGCCATTCTGTTCGCCTTTACGGATCGCGCGGGTGGTCATGGTGGCGAGCTGTGGCAAGTCATCGAAATGCTGCTGCACTCGCTTCATCAGCGTATTTTTTCCAGCCCCGGACGGTCCGACCAGGATAAACAAACGTCCCTCACGCGGCATAATAGATGATCCTTTCTGGTGATTGGCGAATTGTTCCTGAACAGCCTGTGCCATGTCCAGTGTAACACGCTCAGCGTTACAAAAAAACTGGTACGGCAATAAAAAACGGGCCGCCATCCGGCGGCCCGTCATAGTTGGTGCAACGTTGGCTATTCGGCTACGACAATATCGTCGATGTACCAGCCGTCGTCAACTCGCGTATCACTTCGCGCGTCCAGCCGGAAGCGTATCGTGATCTTTTGCCCGGCGTAGCCGGACAGGTCCAGGAGCAGTTTACGCCAGGTGCTGTAATCGCTGGAACTGCTGTAGATACTGTTCCATGTGAAGCCTTCGTCAGTCGAGATTTCGACTCGTACACTGTCGCTCCAGTGCATGTAACGGGTTTCCCAGAAGCTCAGCGCGGGGTTGCTGGTGCCTGTCAGGTCGATTTTCCCTTCCAGGTGCAGCGACATGTCATTTTGATGGAAGTAGTTACCATCAGGGCTGTCGGCGAAGATATAGCCCGCCACCCCGAAGTTGACACGTATCTGCGCGTCACCTGCGCGTTCGTAGTATTCCACGACCAGGGTGTGATCCCCTTGCGTCAGGTCAAAGATCGGCCCCTCGTCCGGTGTGCTGTTGAAACCGCGATCTACCCAAGTTACCGAGTGATCCAGCATCGGCTGCCCATCGACGAAAACGCGAATCCCATCGTCGGATTGAGCCTGGGCAGCCAGGCCCATCCCGTTCTCATCACTGACGGTAATCACCCGTGTATAGCGAATCAGGTAGTAGTCAGTCCCGGCGGCACTACAGCCGTAGGCACTGCCGCCCCAGAAGTTGCGGTCAATCTCAGCCTGGATACCAGTGCATTCGGGCGAGCCGTCGTCAAACGTGCGGTTCCGGTTGTCATCGTTCCATATCTGGACATCCCACCCGCCTGGGCCGAGGCCGCTGCCGCTGCCGATTGGTCGGAAGGCTTCGATGCGGTCCCAGGTGCCGTCATAGACCCAGTACGGGTTGATGTCTTCGCCATCTTCCACGAAAGGCAGCGGGTGTTCTTGCTCGATGCCGTTACGGTCGATGATCGAGATATCGTCCAGCCACCAGCCGCCCCCCACGCGCGTATCATACACGGCGTAGAGGCGGAACCGGAGGCGGATATACTTGTCGATATAGGGACTGAGATCGACCTGGCGGCGGTCCCACGACGATACGGTGTTGTAACGAACACGGTTCAATTCCTGCCAGTCATTCAGCGGCTTTCCGGCTGCGTCTGTTTCACGCACTTCTATCAGGACGTAATCCTGGTATTCCAGCCAGTAGGTATCCCAGTAGTACAGGGTTGGCTCGACCGCGCCATGCAGGTCCATGATCCCTTTCAGTTCCAGGATGGCATTGGACTCGTGTTCGTACAGCTTGCCGTGACTGTCGGAAAAGGCCAGCGCGCCATCGTGCCGGTTTTCCGTCCCGGCGGCCCATTCCCCGCCCAGGTACCAGTTGTTTTCTCCGAGTTCCACATTGTCGGTGAAAGGCACCGTGCGGGTAAGTTCGTTAAGTTCACTGAAGCACACGTCGTCGATGAACCAGCCGTCGTCAACGTTGCTGCTGTATAGAGCATCCAACCGGAAGCGGATATTGACTATCTGCCCGGCGTAAGCTTCCAGGCTGACCGGCTCGCGGGTCCATGAGAAGTTATGATCATAGTAGTGATCGACTAGCGTGCTGCCATAACCGGGCGGCTTATGGTGGTAATCGTAATGCCAGGCTTCATTCCAGGTGCTGCCTTCGTCGGTGGATACCTCCACGTACAGGTCATCCGAGTAGGCTACGTCCCATAGGTGCCAGAAGACCAGTTGCGGCGAGGTCGTGCCCCGCAAGTCCAGCTTGGATCGCAGCGTAAGCGAACTGTTGGTGCCATCCTGGTAATCGGCACCGGGACTATCCGACCAGTATATGCTCCCGCTGTGTGCAGTAACGGTATGTTCGGCGCTTTGTGCCGGGTTGAAGTCCGGCCCGTTGACCGCCGTCCAGGTGCCGTCCGCAATCCATTCACCGCCGCCCGCTTCTACATCATCGCACCAGTCGGGCACGATGGTGTCGGTGGGTTTGTTGCGCAGGCTGAAATCGTCAATCCACCAGCCATCGGCCACGTAGGTGCTGCTGCGCGCGTCGATACGGAAGCGTAGATAGATGTTTTGGCCGGTGTAATCGGCCAGCGACAGCACAACCTGGTTCCAACTCCAGTTGGTCGTGCGATAGGCCAGCGCTTGATCCAGAGTGTCGTATGCGCCGGTCAGGTTGATCCACGTCTGTCGTTCGTCGGTGGACACTTCCACGTATACGGCGTCGTTATAGGTTAGGTTATAACGGTGCCAGAAGACCAGTTCAGGATCGACTACCGGGTCGCCGGGCAGGTCGGCATTGTTCAGCACGATGATCCCGTCCAATTCAAGGATACTGTTAGAACCATGCTCGTAGTCACCGCCAGGGCTGTCCGACCAGGCTTGTCCGCCGCTGTGGACGCCCTCGTTGCTGCGTGCCCATGTTCCGCCCGGATACCAGTGGGATGAGCCTTCCATATCATCGGTGAACCCGATGGTGTATTGGCGGAGAATTTCCTCTGTTACCGTGATATCGTCGATCCACCAGCCATCATAGGCGCTGCTGGAATTCCGGGCATCCAGGATGAAACGCAGCGTGATCGTTTGGGTGCTGAAATCTTGCCCACCGAAATTGGTCAGATCAAACACCTGGCGGGTCCAACTCAGGTTGGTTTCCTGGTAGTGCAGTTCCACATCTACCCATTCGCCCGTTCCGGCCACCGAGACGCTGACCCAGGCGCGTGTTCCTGACCGCAGGTTATAACGATCATAGAACTCCAGTTTGGGGTTGTTAGAACCGGACAGGTTGATATAGCCGTTCAGCGCCAACATGCAGTAGGAGAGCGGTTCGTAGTTTTTGCCGGGGCTGTCCGACCAGGCGGTCGGCGAGCTGCGGAAGGCTTCGTCGGAGATGGCCCAACTGCAATCGCCCTCATCCAGCAACCCCTCGTCGGTCAGGAAGACGTGGAGATGCGCGCGCCCGGATTCCTCGACAAATTCGACGATGATGTCGTTATCGCCTGCTGTGGCCGTGAAGGACCGCTCGAACCAGTTTTCCTGGATCGTATCCGACCCCCATTGTACCCAGGTCGCGGGATCGCCGGAATTGGGCACGTTGGCGTCCACCACAACGACTCCGTTTACCCAGATACGGATGCCGTTGTTTTTCATCATCTTGAAGGTGTATTCTTTGGCTTCCAGGCTGACGGTGGTGGTGTAGCGCGCATAGAAGTCGTCGTCCACGCTGGGATCAGGGCTGACGCCGTCCGCCCAGTAAAAATCAAGCGCATCATACGTCGTGGTCCAAACGCCTGACCCCGGCGGCATCAGGTTCATGTTCGGCTGCCAGCCGTAGTCGCCATAATCCCAGTATTCGGCGTCCCATTCCGTTGTGATCAGCCCGTCAAAGTCGTGCCGCCACCAATCGTCGTTGGCCCCGTCGTCTTCCCAGGGATAGCCAAAATTATTGGGTGGTGGGGTAGGGCTGGGTCCAAAGGTTGGCGTATGGCTGGGAGTCGGTGAAGGTGTCATCGGCGAAGGAGTCAGCGTCGGCCCTGGTGTTGGCGTATTGGTGGAGGGTGCGGGCGTGTTCGTGACCAATCCCGGACTTTCCGGTGTATATGATGCTACCGCCGCCACCTGTGTCCAGAAATCGTCAGCAGCCAGCGTGTTGCGCGGCGAGATGGTCCCGCCGAGCAGGTTGTATACCTGGTTGCTGAATACGTTGCCAACGGCTGGCCCGGTGATTGCCAGCACCGCGAGCAGCGCCAGCGTTACCAGCGTGAGGATCAGCACGTACTCGACCAGCGCTTGCCCATCGGTTTTGGGCCGTGCTCTGGACCGGCGTGCCTTCTTGGAAGTGATTTTTTTGATCGGCATCTATTGCTCCCCTCCTGATTGTGACGGGTTGATGCGTCGGATGCTATTCTAAATGGGCGTGAGATGTCATTATAAACAGTCTAACACATTGTTCCGACGACTGCGTGTACAGCAGTTGATCCTATGCTGCTGATTTCTCTACTTCTAATCTTACCTGACTACGCTACAAGCGGGGTTTATGATTTGTAGAAGAGTTGTCGGAAATCATTGACAAATGACCACGCGCAAAAGCGCCAGCCGTCACTAGCCCGGTGCGCCAGGACATGTTAGGCTCAATAACACGTTTTTTAATTAGTTTCCGAAAGGCAGAATGATTTATGTCAGCAACTATAATTGATGGCAAGGCAATTGCCGCGAAGGTCCGGGAGCAGATCGCCGCCGACGTGGAAAAGATGCAGGCCGAGCACGGCATCGTGCCCGGTCTGGCGGCGGTCCTGGTCGGTGAGGACCCGGCTTCGGCCCAATATGTCCGCATGAAGCGCAAGGCGTGCGAAAAAGCCGGTATTGCTTCCTTCGGACATACACTCCCCGTTGATGCGTCCCAGGAAGAAGTCGAAGCACTGGTCAAGCAGCTCAATGACGATCCGAAGGTGCATGGTATTCTCGTCCAGCTTCCACTCCCCAAGCATCTGGACGAAGAAAAAATCCTGAGTATGATCAGCCTGCACAAGGATATTGACGGCTTCCACCCGATCAACATTGGGCGGTTGGCGATGAAGGGCCGCGAACCGTTGTTTATCCCCTGCACGCCGCATGGCGTGATCGTGCTGCTGGAAGAAGCGGGCGCGAAACTGTCCGGGGCCGAGGCGGTCGTGTTGGGGCGCAGCAACATTGTAGGGCTTCCGGCGGCCATGCTGCTGATTCACCGCGATGCAACCGTCACCGTCTGCCACAGCCGCACCAAAGACCTGCCTGCCGTCTGCCGCAAGGCCGATATCCTGGTCGCCGCTGTGGGCCGGGCCGAAATGGTCAAGGCGGATTGGGTCAAACCGGGCGCGTATGTGATTGATGTTGGCTCCAATCAGGTTGAGGACCCGTCCAGTGACAAGGGCTACCGCTGGGTAGGTGATGTGGACTTCGAGGAAGTCAAGGAAGTGGCCGGGGCGCTTACCCCATCGCCGGGCGGTGTTGGCCCCATGACGATTGCCATGCTGCTCAAGAATACGCTGCGCGGCGCGGAACTGGTGGTTTCCGGCAGGGTGTAGTGTAAACTTATACTTAGGCGATCCAGGCGTGCGCTGCATCGTTTTCTTATTCCAGACCTCCGAGGCGCGCGCCTCGTTATTTCAGGGCAAGGATATAGTTTATGGCTACCTTACTGGTTAAAAATGCGCGCGTATTGGTCACGATGGACGATACGCGCCGTGAAATCCCCGGCGGCGGGTTGTTCGTCCGCGATAACGTGATCGAAGCCGTTGGGCCAACCTCTGAATTACCCGATACCGCCGACGAAGTGCTTGATCTGGCCGATCATGTGGTCCTGCCGGGATTGGTGAACACGCACCACCACATGTACCAATCGCTCACCCGCGTGATTCCCGACGGTCAGAACCAGGAATTATTCGGCTGGCTCAAGACTCTGTACCCCATTTGGGCCGGACTGACCGGCGAGGCGGTATACGTTAGCGCCAAACTCGCGGCGGCGGAATTGATTCTCTCCGGCTGCACCACGTCCAGCGATCACCTCTACATTTTCCCCAATGATGTCACGCTCGATGACGAGATTCGCGGGGTAGGCGAGATCGGGATGCGGTTCCATGCTACGCGCGGGAGCATGAGCCTGGGCGAGAGCAAAGGCGGTTTGCCGCCGGACAGCGTGGTCGAGGATGAGGACGATATCCTGTCCGACAGCCGCCGCGTGATCGAGCAGTATCACGACATGAGCCGTTACGCCATGCTGCGGATCGCGCTCGCGCCGTGTTCGCCCTTCAGCGTAACGCAAGACCTCATGCGCACCTCGGCGGAACTGGCGCGCAGTTATCCCGGCGTGCGGCTGCATACGCATCTGGCCGAAACCCGGCCCGACGTGGAATACAGCCTCGCACAGTTCGGTCTGAAACCGGGCGATTACGCCGAAGACGTGGGTTGGATCGGGGATGACGTGTGGCATGCGCACTGCGTCCACCTGACCGACGAGTCGATCCAGAAATTCGGACGTACCGGTACAGGGGTCGCGCACTGTCCGGCCAGCAATGCGCGGCTTGCCAGCGGGATTGCCCAGGTCCGCAAGATGCTGAACGCTCATGTGCCAATCGGGATGGGCGTGGACGGTTCGGCCAGTAACGACAGCGGCCATTTGCTGAACGAGGCGCGTATGGCGATGTTGATGCAGCGCGCGCTGACTCAGGACCCGGCCATCATGACTGCCCGCGATACGCTCGAACTGGCGACGTTAGGCGGGGCGCGCGTCCTGGGCCGCGATGATATCGGCGCGCTGAAACCCGGCATGGCGGCGGATTTTGTGGTATTTGATCTTAACGAGATCGCGTTTGCCGGTGCGTGGCACGATCCGGTCGCGGCGCTGTTGTTCTGTACGTCGGTGAACGTGGCCTACAGCGTGATCAACGGGAAAGTTGTGGTCCGCGAAGGCCAGCTAACAACCGTCGAGCTTGAACCGCTGATCGCGCAGCATAATAAGCTGGCTGTGGCGCTGGCAAATGGCGAATAATCCGGCAGGGAAGGGGACTATGGACGAGCGCTTGATCATCCGGGGCGGGCAGGTTGTCACCCCGGTAGACGTGATCCGGGCCGATGTGCTGATCCAGGGGGAAACGATTGCGGGCTTGGTGGAATCCGGCGCGGACGTGTGGCCGGACGCTCACCAGATCGACGCGGGCGGGTGCTACGTGTTCCCCGGCGTAGTTGATCCACATACCCACATCCAGTTGGACACCGGCATTTACCAGACGGCGGACGATTGGGAGATCGGTACACGCACAGCGGCCTTTGGTGGCGTGACGACCGTGATCGACTTTGCCACCCAGTTCCCTGGCATGACGTTTCCCGAAGCGTTAGGCGCGCGCCTCAAGGAATGCGAACCGGCCCTGATCGATTACGGGCTGCACATGATGGTCACGGACCTGCCCCGCGATCCGGCGACGGCGCGGCAGTGGCTTGAGGGGCTGCGCGATCTGGGTGTGCCGAGTATTAAGCTGTACACCACTTATCGTCCCAACTATTACGCCGATGATGCGACTCTCCTGCACACGTTCCGCGCCATGCCCAAAGACATGATCGCGATGGTTCACTGCGAAAATGACGCCATCGTGACCGACGCGACACAGCGCTTGGTTGAGGCAGGCAAGACCGGCTGGCAGTATCACGGGCAAGGCCGCCCACCGGAAGCAGAGGTCGAATCGATCCGCCGTGTGATGCATCTGGCGAAAGTGGCAGGCGCGGCAGTGTATATCGTGCATAACTCGACCGCCGAGTCGATCCGGCAGGTGGCAAAAGCGCAGCAGCACGGTAACGAGCCGCCGGTCTATAATGAAACATGCCCACAGTATTTTGTGCTGGATGATGGCCGTTACACTGCGCCCAACGCCGAGCATTTTATTTTACAGCCGCCGCTGCGTTCCCTAGCGTGGCAGGTGGATTTACTATCTGCTGCCCCGGTGCTCAGCGCCGTCTCGACCGATCACTGCGATTATACGTTGGCGCAAAAACAGGAATTCACGGAATTTACCAAAACGCCGGGTGGTTTGCCAGGGCTGGAAACATCGTTCCAGTTGACCTATACCTGCGGTGTTCACCTGCCGCGCCAGGACGAAAACCACACGCCACTGTCATTACCCGAACTGGCCCGCTTGATGTCCACCGATCCGGCCAAAATTTTTGATCTGTATCCGCAGAAGGGCGTGATTTTGCCCGGTAGTGACGCGGATATCCTGATCTACGATCCGTCCGAAGCCGTCACGATCCGCGCCGAGGATCAGCATACCATTGGCGGCTACTGTCCCTATGACGGTATGACGGTGCAGGGCCGGGTGCGGACCGTGCTCAGCCGGGGGCATGTGCTGATTCAGGATGGCGAACTGCACGGCGAACCGGGGCGCGGGCGGTTTCTTCGCGGCCAGCCTTTTAAGCCGCTGGATTCGTCCATATAACTCGTTAAAACAGGGGTGACAGCTTGCCCGCCGCGTGGTATGCTTCAATGTTCACTGGATAGTGTGCCGCAGTGAGCAATAACCTGTTCTTTTTCTATCACGCGCTTCACTGAAACTTCACCAGGCGCGATAAAACCTGTAACCAATAGGAGAACAAAAATCATGCGTAGTTTTATGGGACGTGACATTCTATCGTTGAAGGATTTCGAGCGTCACGAGTATTTCCGGGTATTCGAGGTCGCTGCCGAACTCGAACCGTATGCCCGTGATCGTCGTAACGGCGATCTGCTGAGCCACAAAACGCTAGTGACGGCGTTCTACCAGCCGAGCACGCGCACCCGTCTGGCAACCGAAGCCGCGATGCACCGTTTGGGCGGGCATGTGACCGGCTTCTCCGATGCCAAGATGACGCGCGCGGGCGACTTCTACCAGGAAGGCATTCAGGACACCGTAAAAATGCTGGAATACTACGGCGACGTGATCGCGATGCGTCACTTCCAGCAGGGCGCGCCCGCCGAAGCCGCCGTCCATGCCAGTGTGCCCGTGATCAACTGCGGCGATGGTTGGGGCGAGCACCCGACCCAGGTGATCACCGATATGCTGACCATCTACCGCGAACGCGGCACGCTCGACGGTCTGACCTGGATTCTGATCGGCGATATGCGGATGCGTACCATGCACAGCATTAGCTACGCGCTGAGCAAGTTCGATACCCAGGCGTATGTCATTGCGCCGGACGATATGTATTTCCTGCCGGAGTTTGAAAAAGAGGTCCGCGACATGGGCTTCAACTTCGAGCGTAAGGAGCATATCGAGCAGGTCGTGGCCCAGGCCGATGTGATCTACATGGAGCCGGTGGTCCAGCCCGATTACACCAAGTCGCGCCAGGAAGCCACCGACGACAAGGGCCTGACGCCTGCCAACTACCAGGTGACGAAGAAATTGCTGTTCGAAAAGGCCCGCCGTAACGCGATTGTGCTGCACTCGCTGCCGCGCCAGGACGAACTGCTGCCCGATGTGGACACCACCCGCCACCAGCGCTACTGGGTGGAAGCTTACAACGGCGTGCTGTCGCGTATGGCGCTGCTGGCCCTGATCCTGGGCGCGGTTGAATAGAAAAGTTGGATAGGCGGTAGGGGCGATTCACGAATCGCCCTCTTCTTAGGAGACAACACTATGCAGAGCTATATGGCCGGGCGTGACATGATCACGACTCAGGAATGGACCAAAGGCGAACTTGAAACCGTCTTCGACGTGGCCTTCGATCTCAAACGCAAGCGCGCATTGGGCGAATCACACGCGCTGCTGCGCGACAAGGTGCTGGCGATGCTGTTCTTCTTTTCCAGCACGCGCACCCGCGTAAGTTTTGAGGCGGGCATGGCCCAGTTGGGCGGGCACGCCCAGTTCATCGATCACCGCACCACGCAGATTTCACACGGCGACACCGGCAAGGAAATTGGCGAGATTATCGGGCGTTACTGCGACGGGATCGCCATTCGCCAGTGTGATTGGGGCATCGGCAATTCGTACATTCGTGGCGTGGCCGATAACTGCCGCGTGCCGGTGCTCAACATGCAGTGCGACTTTTACCACCCGTTCCAGGCGTTGGCCGATATGATGACGATTTTTGAGCGTTTCGGACGCGACGTGCGCGGCAAGACGATCAACGTGTCGTATGCCTATGCGTCCAGCTACCAGAAGCCCATGTCGGCCCCGCAAAGCCTGATCCTGATGGCGTCCCGCTGGGGGATGAATGTCCGCCTCACGCGCCCGCCGGAATTTAAGATCATGCCGGAGATCGAGGAGCAGGTGAAGGAAAACGCGCGCAAGTCGGGCGGCAGCTTTGAGGTACTGGACGACTTCGACGCCGGATTCAAGGGCGCGGACATTGTGTATCCCAAGAGTTGGGGCGCGATGCTGACCACCACCGACGACAAAGAATCGGCGGAGATCGGCAAGAAATATACTGACTGGATCACCGACAGCCGCCGGATGGCGCTGGCGAACGATCACGCGATTTATATGCACTGCCTGCCCGCCGACCGCAACATTGAAGTGACCGACGAAGTGATCGACGGACCGCAAAGCGCCGTGTATGATGAAGCGGAAAATCGTCTGCATGTCCAGAAAGCGGTGATGGCTCTGACCATGCGTTAGCGCGCAGATTGTCAGTAGTTTGCCTATCGCCCGTGTATCACACGTAGAAGCAAGCCGATCCCCACCGGGAGATCGGCTTTCGTATCAAAAAGCTACTTTTTTGAGGTGAGACAATATGCCATCAGGAAAAACAGCCGTCATTGCCATTGGCGGAAATTCGCTTATCAAAGAGAAGGACAAACCCCAGGTCGAGCACCAGTGGGAAGCCGTGTATGAGACGGCCCGGCACGTCGTAGACCTGATTCGAGATGGGTGGCGCGTGGTCGTCACGCATGGCAACGGCCCCCAGGTGGGCTTTATTCTGCGCCGTAACGAGTTGGCGGCCCCGGAAGTCCATGTGACGCCAATGGACCTGATCGGCGCGGATACCCAGGGCAGCATTGGTTATATGCTTCAGCAGGGGATCGATAACCAGCTTCGTATGGTGGGCATACGGCGCGGCGTGGCAACCGTCGTAACCCAGACGTTGGTAGATCGCAACGATCCCGCGTTCGAGAAACCGAACAAGCCCATCGGCGGATTCATGACTCAGCCAGAAGCTCAATCGTTTATCGACGAAGGTTGGATGGTGGTAGAGGATGCCGGGCGCGGTTATCGCCGGGTTGTGCCGTCTCCCCTTCCGATAGAAATTGTAGAACTGGATGCGATTAACGCGCTGGTTGAGAAAAATTTCGTCGTGATCTGCGTGGGCGGTGGCGGTATCCCCGTGATCCGTGACGAAAACGGTTCGCTCAAGGGTGTGAACGCCGTGATCGACAAGGATCGGGGTACGGCGCTGCTGGCGGTGGGCCTGAAAGCCGACCTGTTCGTGATCTCAACGGCGGTCGAGAAAGTGGCCTTGAATTTCGGCAAACCGGATCAGAAAGACCTGGACCGTATGACGCTGGCCGAAGCCAAGCGGTACATGGCGGAAGGTCATTTTGCGCCCGGCAGTATGTATCCCAAGATTGAGGCGATTGTCAATTTTCTGGAAATGGGTGGCCCGAAAGCTATTGTTACCAATCCGGCGAACATTGCGCGGGCGCTGCGCGGTGAAACGGGTACGGTGATCTGCCCGGCAGCCGATCCGGGAGATGCGCAATGCTGGTAGCTGAACTGCGGTGTGCGATTTGCGGGCGGTCTTACCAGCCCAATGAGGTTGATTATACCTGCCTGGACTGCGGTCCGGCGGGCACGTTGGACGTGATGCTGGACACCGACGCGCTGAAGCAATCCGTCACGCGCGGGGATATCCAGCGCAGCACGGACCCGTCGATGTGGCGCTACCGGCCCTTGCTGCCGCTGGCCGAAGGCGTGACGGTTCCGCCGCTGGTTGTGGGGTGGACTCCGTTGTACGATGCGCCGCGTCTGGCCGAGTCGTTGGGACTGAAGCAGGTATGGGTTAAGGATGATGGTCGCAATCCCACCGGCTCGCTCAAGGACCGGGCCAGCGCGTTGATCGTGGCTCGCGCCATGGCAGAAGGTATCGAAGTCGTCACAACGGCCAGCACCGGCAACGCGGCGGCGGCGCTTGCTGGACTGTCAGCCAGCGTCGGTTTGCCCGCCGTGATCTTTGTCCCGGCTTCCGCGCCGGAAGCCAAGATCGCCCAACTGTTGACCTATGGCGCGACGGTGCTGCTGGTGCAGGGCAACTATGATAACGCCTTTGACCTCGCCGTCGAAGCCTCGGAGCGTTACGGCTGGTACTGTCGCAACACGGGCATGAACCCCTACACGCTGGAAGGCAAAAAGACCGTCGCTTACGAGATCGCCGAACAGCTAAATTGGCAGGTTCCTGACGTGGTGGTCGTCAGCGTGGGTGATGGCAACATTATCAGCGGCGTGCATAAAGGATTCCGTGATCTGCTGGCGCTCGGTTGGATTGACCGGGTGCCGCGCCTGATCGGTGTGCAGGCGGCGGGCAGCGCGGCCTGTTACCAGGTCTGGAAGGCGGGCCAGAATCCGGCTACGATGAAGCCGGTCAACGCGCACACCGTCGCGGACAGTATCGCCGCCGATCTGCCCCGTGACCGGGTAAAGGCTGTGCGCGCCGTGCAGGAAACCGGCGGGGCATTCGTGTCGGTATCCGATGACGCGATCCTGGAAGGGATTCCGGTGTTGGCCCGCTTGAGCGGCGTGTTTGCCGAACCTGCCGCCGCTGCTACTTATGCGGGTGTGCGGGCGGCGCTGGTCGAAGGGTTTATCCAGCCCGGGGATCGCGTGGCGCTGCTGGTCACGGGCAACGGCCTCAAGGATATCAAGAGCGCAATGCGTGTCGCCGGGACGGGGCGCGCGGTGGCTCCTGATATCGAGGAAGTGGAACGGGCACGGCAGGAATTAGGACTGCCGTCGTTTAAATAATCGCGTGTGGGTCGCATCCGGGTAGACAATTGGTTAAAATGGGGTTATGGATGGCGGGAATGGTATGACAACCCAACCGAAAATTTCTATTGTTGCGCCCGTGTTCAACGAGCAGGGCAATATCGAGACACTTCATCGCCGTATTGTTGAGGTCATGGAGTCAACCGGCGAATCGTGGGAACTCGTCATCGTCAATGATGGCAGCCGGGACGGTTCGGTGGACGAACTCCGCAGCGTGCGGGAGCGGGATGCGCGTGTGCGCGTGGTTAACTTTGCGCGCAACTTCGGCCACCAGAACGCGGTGACGGCAGGCATGGAGTACGCGCGCGGCGATGCCGTGATCCTGATCGATGCCGATCTGCAGGACCCGCCGGAAGTGATGCTCCAGATGTTGGATAAATGGCGCGAGGGGTTTCACGTTGTTTATGCGGTGCGTGCCGAGCGGAAGGGCGAGTCGTGGTTCAAAAAATTCACAGCCAAGCTGTTTTATCGCCTGATCTATCGTATCGCCGAGATCGATATCCCGGTCGATACGGGCGACTTCCGGTTGATGGACCGCCAGGTGGTTGAAGCGCTCAAGGCTATGCCGGAGCACAACCGCTTTATCCGGGGCATGACCAGTTGGGTTGGGTTCCGGCAGACCGGCGTGGAATACGTGCGCCAGGAGCGGCACGCGGGCGAAACCAAGTACCCGCTGCGTAAAATGCTCCGCTTTGCCCTGGATGCGATCACCGGCTTTTCGTATTTCCCGCTTCAGGTGATGATCTATGCCAGCCTGATCCTGGCGTTGATCGCAGTGGTAGCGATCCCGTTGGTCGCTTTTTTGCGGTTGGCGGGCAGTCATCTCCAGTTCGAGGGGCAGGCCACGACTCTGATCGTGCTGCTGCTCTTGAGTTCGTTCCAGTTGTTCTTTTTGTTTGTGATGGGGCAGTACGTGGCGCGCATCTATGACGAGGTGCGTCACCGCCCCTTGTATATCGTCGCGGAAGTGTGGGAAAATACCTCCGATGCTGGCGTAACAGATGAAAATTCCGCCGGGTAAGGGTGAAGGAAGGGTGTGGTGGCAGATGATCCGCAGGCTAACGGAACCGGTGATCTGGATCAGGTCCAGGCATACAGGCGGCTGGTGCTGGAATACGAAGCGCTGGACGAAGAAATTGACGAGCTGCTGGCGAAGCACCAGAGCGGGACGGATCATATGTCCGCTGAGGAACTGGACCGCTACCGTACCCTGGCGCGCCGCCGCGATGATGTATACAACCGCGTGAAAGCCCTCGAACACCAGATTCTGGACGACGATGCTTCATAAGCGGTTTCGGATCGTTCGATTGTAGACAGTTCAACCAATGTGACGGAGCTAAACTGTGTCAGAACATAACTTGATTACCGGCCCGACGTTTGAAGAAATGCTGCACCCGCACCTGATCGATGCGGACATCCGGGCCAAAGCGCACGAAGCGCGGACCACCGATCCGCTGGCTTCGATTAACCTGTTTAACATTTCCTGGCGCAACATTGATAACAAGATTCAGTACGTGGTCCTGCCGCCGGAACTGACCGGCGTCGAAGCCCCGATTGCCGTGCTGACCAGCATTCATTTCCCGACGCGCAGCCATAAAGTGGGCGCAACCTATTCGGTGCTGCTGGAAAAAGAGTTATTTGGTGAGGTTGCCCCCTGGAAGCATACGATGGTCTGGCCGTCCACCGGCAATTACGGCATTGGCGGCGCGTATGTGGCCGGGCGGATGGGCTGCAACAGCATCGTGATCCTGCCGGAAGAAATGAGCCAGGAACGTTTTGACATGATTGAGAGCTACGGCGCTCAGGTCATCAAAACGCCCGGCTGCGAGAGCAACGTCAAGGAAATCTACGACAAGACCCACGAACTGAGCGCCGCCGATCCCGACGTGCGGATTCTGAACCAGTTCGAGGTGATGGGCAATTACCGCTTTCACTACTACGTGACCGGCAATACGATTGCTGATTTGGCCCGCGAGTTGGGCGAACAGGGCATCGGCAGCGGCAAGGCGTCGGCTTATGTGTCCGCGATGGGCAGCGCCGGGACCATTGCAGCGGGCGACCGTCTGAAGCAGGAATGGCACGATCACAAGATCGTTGGCCTGGAACCGATCCAGTGCCCGACGCTGGCGCTCAACGGCTACGGCGGTCACGATATCCAGGGCATCGGCGACAAGCACGTCACCTGGATTCATAACGTGATGAACATGGACGCCATTATGTGCATCGACGATATCGAGTCCAAGCTGGCCCTTCAGGTCTTCGCGGACGAGGGTGGCTTGAAAGCGTTAGTGGACCGGTTCGGCATCCCGCAGGCAACGGTCGATTACCTCAAGACGCGCCTGGGTATCAGCAGCATTTGCAACATCTTCGGCGCGATCAAGACCGCCAAATACTACGGTTTTGGCAAGGACGATCTGGTTGTGACCATCGCCACCGATGGTCTGGACCGTTACGGCAGCGTGATGGACGATATGCGGCGCGATTACGGCGTCGTGGATGAAATCGAAGCCGTCGCCCGCGTGCGAAGCCTGTTTCACGGTCTGCGCACCGATTGGATTTTCCCCGGTACGCCCGACAACCGCGCGCGCTGGCACAACCTCAAGTACTACACCTGGGTCGAGCAGCAGGGTAAGACCGTCCAGGAACTCGACGCGCAGCGCGGCCAGTCCTGGTGGGAAGCGGAACAGGCCAAAGTCAAGGACATCGACGCTAAACTGCTGGACTACCGGGCCAACCACAGCGGTTAGGGTAGAGATTAAGCGTGTATCCTGAAGACCGGGTCCTGGTGGGTGTGATTAACCGCAAGCTCGACTTGGAAAAGGCGCAGCTTGAACACTGGTATCGCATCCCCCAGGGCCGGGTTTCCGGCGGGATTTACACGGAATACGTCGCGTTTTTTCTCAGCCGTAATTTTAATGAGTTGAACGGCGGGATTCACTACTACGCGCGCCGCACCGGGATCGAGCTGGCGCACCGCCGGGATTTGCTGCCCGATGAAGCGAATCATTCTCGCGCCGACAACGTGTATCACAAGTTGCAGCTTGGCGAACTGCGCCGCAAAGACCCGCCTATTCTGAACCCGACCAAGCGCCCCATTGCATTCATCTACACCACCTGGGACCGTTTTGAGCAGGCGCGTGTGATCGCCGACCTGTACAGCGAGGCTGATTGGTTTGTGGCGCGGGTGTACCGTTCCCTGGCGCAGTCCGGCGTGCCATCAGAACGCACCGAGCGCATCTGGGAAGCCTCGCGTATCAGTGAAGATGGCGGCGCGCAGCTTCGCATCGAGTGCGTTGACGGGATCGTGATCGCGTCCACATCAGCGCGCGAGGAGCATGTGATCCCGCTCACTGCTGGTCCGTTGCCGGATGCGGTCTATGTCGCCAGAGACGCGATTTTGGCCGAAGTTGAGGCTAAGGGCGGGTGGATCATGATCAATACATCAATAGAAGAGTGAGCTTATGTTATTAATTATTCATGCCGCTATCGTGACCTGGGAAAACGCCAACCGCGTGATCGAGGATGGTGCGCTGTTGATCGAGGGCGATACGATCCGCGAGATTGGCTCGTCGGCGGACCTGCTGGCCCGCTACCCTGAAGCGGACCAGATCGACGCGCGCGGCCAGATCGCCATGCCCGGCGGGATTTGCGCCCATACACATTTTTACGGCGCGTATGCGCGCGGTTTAGCGATTCCCGGACCCGCTCCGCGAAATTTTCCCGAAATTTTGGAACGGTTGTGGTGGCCGCTGGATAAGTCGCTGGACGAGGAATCGGTGCGTTTCAGCGCGTTGGTATGTCTGGTGGACGCGATCAGGCACGGCACAACCACCCTGATCGATCACCATGCCAGCCCGAATTGTATTGACGGCAGCCTGGACGTGATCGCGGACGCGGTGGATCAGGCCGGGCTGCGGGCGGTGTTGTGTTACGAAGTCACCGACCGGGATGGGGCGGAGAAAGCTCAGGCCGGGATCGCGGAGAATGTACGTTTTTTGAAAGCGGCCCAGGATCGCGCGATGATCGCGGCGACGTTTGGTCTGCACGCGGGCCTTACGCTGTCCGATGAAACGTTAGAAGCCTGCGTCCAGGCGGCGGAAAGGTTGGGTACCGGCTTTCACATCCACGTCGCGGAGCACGAAGCCGACGAGGAAGATAGCCTTCGCCGGACGGGTGAGCGCGTGGTGCATCGCCTGAACCGGCTGGGCATCCTGGGACCCAAAACCATTGTGGCCCACGCCGTTCATGTCGATGAGTCCGAGCGCGCCGTGCTGCGCGATACCGGGACGTGGGTATCGCACCAGCCGCGCTCGAATATGAATAACGCGGTTGGCGCAGCGGCGGTTGATACCATGCTGGCCGAGGGAATGCCGTTGGTATTGGGCAATGACGGTTTCAGCAACAATATGTGGGCCGAGTGGAAAGCCGCCTACCTGCTGCACAAGGTTATCAGCCGCGATCCGCGCCGCGCGCCGGGAGATGCGGTTGCGCGCATGGCAACGCAGCACAACGCGCGGCTGGCCGAAGTGTTTTTCCCCGGTCGGACCATTGGTACGCTGATACCGGGCGCGGTAGCCGATCTCATTCTGGTTGATTATCATCCATTTACGCCGTTGACGGCGGGCAATTTGCCCTGGCATATTTTATTTGGCTTTGAAGCGTCGATGGTCACGACCACCATCGCGGCAGGCCGGGTTCTGATGCGGGATCGCCGGGTGCTGACGTTGGATGAAGCCGGGATCGCGGCAGCGGCGCGCGCCTATGCACCCAAAGTCTGGGAGCGGTACGAACAGCACGCCCGCTGGGCGCTTGGGAAATAAGGGAGAAATTAAGTGGCAAAATACTCACTGATGACGATTGCTGTTTTGGGTGGCACCGGCAAGGAAGGTTCCGGGCTGGTGCTGCGGTGGGCGCACGGTGGCTACCGGGTGCTGATTGGTTCGCGGGATGCGGATCGTGCCGCCGCCAAAGCTGATGAACTGAACGCTGCATTGGGCGAGGACGTGATTCGTGGCTTGAGCAATGTCGATGCGGCTAAGCAGGCGGACGTTGTGATTCTCAGCGTGCCGTATGGAGCGCATCACATGATTCTGGAATCGGTCAAGGATGTGGTACAGGGTAAGGTTCTGGTGGACGTGACCGTGCCGCTGCAACCTCCGGCGGTGCGGACCGTATATGTTCCAGAAGGCAAGGCCGCCAGCCTGGAATCGCAAGCGCTGCTTGGTGAGGGTGTGCGGGTAGTGGCTGCGTTCCAGAATATCAGCGCGGCGCATCTCAAGGACCTGGAACACGGTGTTGATTCGGACGTGCTGGTCTGCGGTGACGATGCCGAGGCCAAGCAGGAAGTATTCCAACTGGTCGAAGCGATTGACGGGATGCGCGCCATTGATGCCGGATCGCTGGCAAATGCGGTCGCGGTTGAGGCTTTGACCCCGGTGCTGCTGTATATAAACAAGCAGTACAGGGTTAAAGGGGCGGGGATTCGCATCACAGGTTTAGAGTAACGTGCCTACCAATTCACCATTGACGCAAATTACCTTAACCGGGTTGCCTGGGATTCCCCACGTTCAGCCCGGTGATGATCTGGCCCGGTTGGTTGTCGCCGGTCTGGAAGCCGCGAGTCTTCGCCTGGAACCGGGTGACGTGCTGGTAATCACGTCCAAGCTGGTGTCAAAATCCGAAGGGCGCTATGTCGATCTGGGTACGGTGATACCTTCGCCGCGCGCGGTTGATGTTGGCAAACGCACCAATAAGGACCCGCGTTTAGTCGAGTTGATCCTGCGGGAGTCCACCAGCATTTCGCAGATCGGCGGCGAAGTGCTGATCGTGCGGCATCGCCTGGGTTTTACGCTGGCAAACGCGGGGATCGATCACTCGAACGTGGGTCGGGAAGGGGATCAGTGGGTGTTGCTGCTGCCCGAAGACCCCGACGCTTCGGCCCGCCGGATACGCGAAGCGCTGCGCGCGCTGACCGGGGTTGGTCCGGGTATCGTGATCAGCGATTCACATGGGCGGCCTTTTCGCATCGGGACGTTGGGCGCGGCGATTGGACTGGCGGGGTTCCCGGCGGTCTGGGATCAGCGCGGCAGCCGGGACTTATATGGGCAGGTGCTGCGCGTAACGGTCACGGGCCTGGGCGATGAGCTGGCAGCGGCGGCGGGATTGATCCTGGGCCAGGGCGCTGAAGGTCTGCCGGTCGTGCTGGTGCGCGGCCTGAAACTTCCTCCCGGCGAAGGAACCGCTGCTGATCTGGTGCGTCCGGTCGAACTGGACCTCTATCACCATGAACAGAATTAAGCGACTGACATCACTTTTCGCTTGAAATTTATGTAAAATTTGTGAAAAGTTTATTTTTAGGGATTTTTTACCGCCTTTAAACGGGAATATGGCGTAAGATGGAACTAAGCAAGTTGGCTGTGCTGCTGGACCTGATGCGGGGCAGGCGCTCGGTCCGCCGGTACGATCAGCGTCTGGTCCCGGAAGTAGTCCTGCGGCGGTTGTTGGAAGCGGCGCGCTGGGCACCTTCCGCCCATAACCGCCAGCCCTGGCGTTTTGCCGTGATTATTGATCCGGCGCAGCGCGTTGAACTGGCAGCGGCAATGGGCCAGCGCTTCCGCGCCGATCTGGAAGCAGACGGTTTGCCCGCCGATCTGGTGGAGCAGCGCGCAGCGCGTTCGTATGCGCGTATCAGCGGCGCGCCCGCCGTGATTGTGATGTTCCTGAGTCTGGCGGAGATGGACCGATATCCCGATCCTCGCCGCCAGGATGCCGAGCGGATCATGACGGTGCAGAGTGTCGCGCTGGCGGCGCAAAACCTGCTGCTGGCGGCTCATGCGGAAGGGCTGGGGGCGTGCTGGATGTGCGCGCCGCTGTTTTGCCCGGATGTCGTGCGGACGGCGTTGGACCTTCCGGCGGATTGGGAAGCACAGGGCTTAATTACACTGGGGTATCCGGCAGAAGAACCTACCAGGGACCGGGAACCCATTGAGACAAAGATTCGATGGTACTGAAACCGGATATAAAGATTGTAGCGTTGGTCGGCGGGGTAGGCGGGGCCAAGTTGGTGTATGGCCTGTCGAAACTGCTGCCGCCCGACCGTTTGACCCTGATCGGCAACGTGGCCGATGATTTTGAGTTATACGGGCTGCA
>JAFGTJ010000501.1 GCA_016934195.1 Anaerolineae bacterium
ACCACCAGCGTCAAACGAGCCATAACGTCTTCGCCATAGGCGATCTGGGGATTGGTCGCGCCCGCGATGCCGAGCGTTTTCCCCGTGATCAGGTCCACCAGATAGGCGGCTAATCCGGTCGTGCCCACGTCCACCGCAAAACCGAGCGGCACACCGTCCGGCGGCAGAAAGCGCACCACGTCCCGCCCGCGCGTGATCATCCGTGTGCGCCAATCGTGCTGGCGCAGCACACCGGGCAGACCGGCCACTACCGGCGCGGATATCTGCCAGTCGGCGGGCATGATGCCGGGCGTGCCGCCTTGTACGCGCTCCCAATCGCCGCGCAGATCGTCCACCGACGGCGGCACGGCGATCAGGTCATGCACCCGGATCGACGGCTCGACCGCCAGCGGGATTTCCTCGCCCTCGACCTGGCTGCGCTGCGCCGCGCTGAGCGAATCGGGCGGCACGTCTACCACAATTTCGCCCTCTCCGGTGATCTCAACCTGGCACGCCAGCCGCAAACTGCCCGCGATATCAGACTCGGATAACCTCTCGCGCTCGGTATCGTTCAGGTCGCTGACCGCGCCGCGTAACACGCGCACCCGGCAGTCGCCACACACGCCCATGCCGCCACACACCGCCGAGAGCGCAACTCCGGCATTCTGCGCGGCTTCGAGCAGCGTAGCGCCGGGAGCCGCGTCGATGCGCCTGCCGATGGGCTGGAAGACTACTTCACTCATGGCTGGCCTCGTTGGTTGCCCCGTTTTTCACTGCCTTGACCAACCCATCGCTGCCCGACTGCTGGATCGTATATCCCGGCGGCACCACCAGAAATTCGTCCTCCGGCCACTCGCCGTTGATCAGCATTTTTAACAGGCGGCGGTCGCCCTGTTTGCGCTCAAACAGCCAGCCGCGCCGCTGGGCCTGTTCCTGGGCCATTTCCTCGTACTGGCGACCATTCCCCGATCCCATGTCGATATACACGGCGCGGTTATAATGCTGGCTCCATTCGCCCATCACTTCCATCAGGTAATCGGCGTTGTCCTGGCCGTATTTTTCGACATACTGTTCGTATACGCCGTCTATTTTGTCCAGGCTGGACGCGCCTAACCCCATGTTGGAGCCGGGTTTATTGCGCTCCATGTAATCCAGGCTGTACCAGTACGTGCCGGGGTGCGTATCGAATTCGGCCTGATAACGCTGGCGCGATCCCAGGTAGAGCGTGATGCAGTCGTGCGCGCGCGGGATCACCAGCGGCGTATGGCGGGCCGTGATACCCAGCGTGGACGTGCCACACATGCCGTAGACCAACAGAATCGCGTCACAGTCGCCGGGCTGGACCGCATCAACGGCGTCTTGCAGCGTGTGTCGGAGCTTGGAGGGCGTATTGTGCAAACCCTGGTGAAACAGCCGGATCGAAACGGTATGCGGGGAATCGGCGGCCAGCGCGTAGATGCTGCGGGCCAGCGCTTCACAGGTGAGGGCGATGGTGTGCTTCATTGGCGAATCGGGTTCCCTGTTGTTGGTTATCGGTTTTGAGTTGTTAGTTTTGAGTGATTGGTTACCGGGTACTCGCAGGCATTGGTTACCGGGTACTCGCAGGCGTTCTCGCCTCATGATATATTGGCCGTGCCCAGCGCATAGCGCAAAAAATCGATTCCCCACACTAAAAACCCAAAACTAACACCTAATTACTGCATCTGCTGAAGGCGTTCCAGGCGGACGCGGATACTCTCGTCATGGGGCAAAATATCCAGCGCGTGCGTGTACAACTCAATGGCACGGTCGATCTGGCCGGACTGCTCAGCCTTGTCCGCCGCGCCGAAGACCAATTCGATTCCCCGCATTGGCATCCCGCCCTTGATGAAATGGTAGCTCATACGCAGCACGGCGCGATCCGAGGTGTCTTGCCGTTCCCAGAATGCGGCGGCGGCGCGGTGCAGCTTCAGACGTTGCAGCCGGTTGAGGCTTTCGTACACGGTCGCCTGGGTCAAACCGTGCTGGAAGTGATAGGTTCCTCCGGTTCGCATGGTGATGACACGGGCCTGGATCAATTCGCCTAACAGGACTTCTAACTGGGTTTCATCGCCCAGGTCCTCATCGACCGCCAGCAGTTCGGCCACCGAGAATCCATCCCCTGCAACCGAGGCGGCGCGCAGCACGGCGCGGGCTTCGGGCGTCAGCCGGTCGATCTGGCTGAGGATCAGTTCGCGCACGTTGTCCGGCAGCGTATCGGGCGTCACATCGGGTTTGAGTTCGGCCTGCCCCCCTGTTAACTCAATGGCATCATCGGCTTGCAGCACCCGCAGCAGGGACTCGATAAACAGCGGACGCCCGCCGGTCCGTTCCCAGACCAGCGTATGCAGCCGGGACCCCAACCGGCTGACGCCTAACATCCGGGCGCTGAGCAGCGCGGTTTCGTCCCGGTCCAGGTCGCCAATCGCCACGCGGCGGAGTTTGCCCAGGTCCAGATCGGTTTCATCCGGTTCGTAGGTCAGCAGGATCACCAGCCGCGCTTTGGTGATGTCGGCCACCACCTGCTTGAGAATCGCCAGCGTGGTTGGGTCGGCGCGGTGAACGTCGTCGATCACCAGCAGGACCGGCGCTTCTTCCGTCAACGCCTGGAGAAACCGCACCACGCCCGCCGGTAAACTGATCCGGCGGCGCACCGCCTGCCATAGCGGACGGTTGTCTGTCTCGGTTCCCATCTCCGCCACCGGCTCCGATTCCGGCGCATCGTCCGATTCTAGCTGCCGGTTAATCGCAGCGAAAATGCTCGACTGCCGAATGTCGGTTTTGGTCTGTGCGATCTCGTAGATGTTGGTGGGCCGCCGGGCAGCGGGCGGCGGCGTATCAACCGCCGGGGAACCGGGCAATTCTGCCGGATCAAACGCATCTGCGGGTGGGGATGCGCCAAACAACAATGTGCTGAACATGCCTTCCAGGTCCGGCAAGCCGAGTTCGTCCAGCCGGACGTGCAGCAGCCGGTGTCGCGCCTGTTCGCTCTTGGCCCGGTCCAGTTGCAGCAGTTGGAAGATCAGCGCCGCCCACACATTTTGATCGCGCCCGCGCTGCGTGCGTCCGCTGCAATTGGCCCAGGCTGCGCTAAAGCCGGTCTGTTCCGCGTCGGCGGCGACCTGCTTGGCGATGCGCGTCTTCCCGGCTCCGGTATCACCCTGGATGGCGAATACCTGGCGGCGGCGCGGCCCTTTGGCCTGCTGTAATCCATAGGTTAACGTGAGCATGTGCAGATCGTGGCCCGCGAATGGCGTATCGGACGTGACCGACATATCCAGGGCCGAGGCGGTGCTGGCCGTGACCGAATAAGACTGTACGGGATCGCGCTTATTCTTGAGCTGCATCGGGGGCAGCGCCCCGGTTTCAAAGTCCGTATTGACCCGTTCCCACACCCGCGCGCTGATCAAAATCTGGCCCGGATCACCCTTGCTCATCAGGCGCGCCGCTAGATTCACGTCGTCGCCCATGACGGTATACTCGCGGCGGGCGCGCCAGCCCACTTCCCCGGCGAACACCGGCCCGTGCGTGATTCCGGCGCATTGAGTGATGAACGTATTGTCTCCCAATAATTGGACTAACGCCTGATCCACCTCGTCGCGCAGCCGGGTATTGAGCGCGGCTAACTGCCGGTTCATCTCCAACGCCGTCATGACCGCCCGCTGCGGATCGTCGGGGTGCGCGACCGGCGCGCCAAACGTGATCAGCAGCTTGACGCCGCGCCGGTACGGATCGCTGC
Source organism: Anaerolineae bacterium (assembly GCA_016934195.1). Taxonomy (GTDB): domain Bacteria; phylum Chloroflexota; class Anaerolineae; order Aggregatilineales; family Aggregatilineaceae; genus JAFGTJ01. The sequence continues at coordinate 3,737 of JAFGTJ010000501.1, forward strand.
GCGTCAGGGAACCGCCGTTCGCGGCGATGGTGCGCTGCATGATGGTGTAATAACGGTCCAGGATCGACGTGATCAGCGGCAAACGGTCCTCGCCCCACCGTTCCACCAGATCGGCAAAGCCGGTGAAGTGCAAAAATATCACGGTGGCGGGGCGATTCTCGCTCTCGATGTGATCGCCGCGAAAGGCCAGCTTATCGACCACTTCTTTCGCCACGAATCGCGCCACGCCATCCACCCGCTCAAGCTGCTGTTGCAGGTCGTCCAGCAGATATTCCTCGGTGAGCGCAAAGATCGCGGAGGACTGTCCCCGGCGGCGGCGCGGCACCACAAATTCGTAATCGTCCAGGTCGTCGCCAAACGAGTCGATCACGCGGAAAAATCCGTCTCCGTCCGGTTCGTTACCGGCTGGCACGGTGTCAAACTGTGTTTGGTACGCTTCCTGAAGTCCGGCGGTGATGATCACATCGTCGCGTTCCCCGGCTTCTTCGGCGCGCATGGCCTGCCCCGGCAGATCGCCCTGGATCATGTGATCGCGCTGGATGTGACTGCCGACGACCGCTTCAAACAGTTTGCCCTGGCAAATGCCAATCGACATGGTAAGTTCGAGGTTATGATCACCGAACAATTCGGCCAGCAGCGGGTGACGGATCGGTTGAAAATCGCGCCGCATGGCGCGCTGCATCCGTAACCCGGTGCGAATTGCCAGCGGGACCTCATCGTCGAGCGGGCTGGCCGGGAAAAACGTCAGCAGCGCATCCCCGGCGAATTTAAGCAACTGCCCGTTGGATTTCGCCAGGATTTCGAGCATGGTAGCGAAAAATTCGTTGATGATCTGCGTCAGGATTTCCGCGCCTTCGCGCCCGCCCTCGCGTTGGAGCTTTTCCGACAGGGCGGTAAAACCGGAGACGTCGGCAAACATAAACGTACCGGGCCGCAGCGCACCGTAATCCTGGGTGTAGTGCTGCTCGTTGTCGGCGATATACTGCGGCAGAAACGACGCCAGCGCTTGATGGAGGCTGTTCAGCCGCCGGATCGCTTTGGTGAGCGCCTGCGGATCGGGCAGTTCGTTGAGCAGGTCACGCGGCAAATAGCGTATCAGCCGGGTTTCCAGAGTCGGGTCGAGGGACATAGGGAGTTCACCAGTCCGGCAATTATCCGGCAGTTACCAATCGGACATCGAGGGCTTACGCGGCGCGACAGGGCCGGAATCTGTGCCGGAATCCTGGCTCGCGTCCGTGTCAGAATCCGGGCTGTCGCCTGCCAGCCGGTCGGTCAGCGAAGACCACAGATTCCCGGCTAACTGGCTCCCCCGCTTGCGCCGTAAATTAATCTTGTACCGCTGGTTGGGCGCTTCCCCCATCGCTATCAGCCAGTCATTCCCGGTGAGCGCGGCCAGCGTACCGGGCAAATCCTCCAGGTCAGGGAGTTTGTCTTGTAACGCGGCCAGCGCCACACCATCGGCGTCCGGCGACGCGACGCGCAACAGCACCGTCATAACCCGGCGCTGATCACCGGGCAAATCCATCAGGTCAAAGGGCGTTAACCCGCTCGGCTGGTCGTCATCATCGCCAAGCCGATCTGTCAGTCGATCATAGAGGCCCGGCATGTGGTTTTCTCCCTATTAATATATTTCAGGCATGGCGATAGGTTCGGGATGGGGGCGGCAAATGCCGCACCAGATCGCATCAGCAACTACGATAGCTTTCGGTGTTTGATTGGCCCCGACATACACGGTCAGGAAAATCGGCATTTTCGAGGCGTGGTCTTTGCACACAAATCGCCCGCAAAACCGGCAGGTCGCCCGCGCCGACTCCTCGCATACCCAACACGTTGCACCCATACCAGGACTCTTTCTACGGCCAGGACCGGTCAGGTCGTCAGGTCGTCGGCAATGGCGCGGACTCCCAGCGACCAGGGATGATCGGGATACAGCGCGGAGAAAATGTTATTGCTGGCATTCAAAGCCACATCTTCCGACAGCGGCA
>JAFGTJ010000502.1 GCA_016934195.1 Anaerolineae bacterium
AACCCGCGATCATGGGTTTCGTCGTGGGCGTGCTGGTGACAACGATCTTCGGATTTATGCCGACTCTGGCGGCGGGCAACGTGCGCCCTAATCTCGTGTTACGTCCCAGCGACACAATTGTCCCGCGTTCGGGTCGGGCGCAATCGCTGCTGGCGCTGCTGGTTGTCCTGGCCGCGCTGAGCCTAGTTGCGCAGCCGTTGATCGGGGACCTGCTGGCAGCAACCCCGTTACGCCTGATGGCGGGCGGGTTGGCGGCGGGACTCGGCTTGCTGGCCGGAATCCTGCTGGTCATCATCACCGCGCGCCGAATCTCAGGCTGGACGCGGCGCGGGCTGATGGTGCTCGGACTGGCGGCGGCAGGTTTCGGTTTTGGCTACCTGATCCCGGCGCTGTTGATCCTGACCGGCACGTTTATCGTCGTGGGTATTCTGTACGTCATTCTGTGGTTGCTGATCCTGGTGATCGGGCGCTTTTTCCCGGCGGGTCGTTTCGTAGACCTCAAGGTCGCGCTGCGTTCGATGGTGGCGACCAAAGGACGCGGCGCATCGACCCTGCTGGCGCTGGTGATCGGTGTCTTCACATTGGGCCTGATCACAATGCTGGCGACTTCGATCAGCAACCGGCTGCAAGACATGCTCGAATCGGAAGCGGGCGGTAACGTCATGATCTTCCTCTCCGGGCAGGAAGGCGTGGTCGAGCAGGTTGAAACGCGGCTGGACGCTCTCGACGGCGTGAACAGTTACACGGTGGTCGGAGCCTACAACGTGAATCTGGTCGAGTTTGAAGACGTGAGCGCGGGCGAGAGCGTGCCTTATGACGAAATCAGAGCGCGTGTGGATGCGGTTGTTTCCGCGCCCGCCTTCGGTCCCGGCCACCGGGAAGACCCGTTAACCAGCGTGATGTCCACCATCAACGAGCGCGGCGTGAATTCCAACCTGCCGGACGTGGATTTCTACAAAGGCCGCCAGCTCAACGAGTCCGATACCGGGCAGCCGCACATCGTCATCCCTGCGAACGATACCACACTGGCGGCGGGGTTCGATGTGGGGGATAAGCTGACGTTTGAGCTGGTCAGCAGCGAAAATGCCGAACAGGTCACGTTTGAAATTGTGGGCATGGTGGACCGCACCGGCAACCAGGTCAGCGTGGGGGCCAGCTCGCAGAACTACGCGCCTCATGCGTCTTTTCCGGCGGACCTTCAGCCGGATACCGTCAACGCGGTGGTGGACGTGGACGAAGCCCAGGTCGATGAACTGCGCGACGCGATGGCCGGTGTCTCCGGCGCGTTTGTGCTGGAAACACGCCTGCTCAATGATCTGATCAACCGTATGATCAACCGCTTCACGTCGTTCCCGATCCTGGTTGCCAGCCTGTCGTTAGTGGTAGGCGGCATCGTGATCGCCAACTCGGTCGCGCTGTCCACGCTGGAACGGCGGCGCGAGATCGGCATCATGAAGGCGGTCGGCCTCCAACGCGAGCGCGTGCTGAATATGATCATGCTCGAAAACGGCCTGATGGGATTTATCGGCGGTTTGATCGGGGTAGGGCTGGGCAGCGCGATCCTGCTGGCGCTGATGGTGGGCGTTTTTGGCGGCAGTCTCGGCACCGCGATCCCATATGCTACCGCTCTCGGCCTGATGGTGATGTGTGTGCTCATTGCGCTGACAGCGGCGATCCTGACGGCGTGGCAGGCGTCCGGTGAAAAACCGCTGAACGTGCTGCGTTACGAATGATACCCCCTGCCACATAGCCTGTAACGGATAACGAGAGAAAGCGGCGCTGGCCGGACCAACTCCCGGCCAGCGCCGCCGCAAATTTCAAGAATGCGCATAGATAAGGCATAATTTGCCCAAGCTCACGCTTGACCCACCTATAGCCATGCGCTATACTTGCCGTTCGTCAAGCCAGGGTGTAAACATGGCACGTTAATATACACCCTAATCCTATCCGGTCAACCATTCAATCGCGCCTTGTGCGCGTTTTTTGAAAGAGGATATCATTATGCCGAAACGTACCTACCAACCCAAGAAACGCCGCCGTGTCCGTGTACACGGGTTCCGCCGCCGGATGCGCACTAAAGACGGACGCCGGGTCCTGAAGGCGCGCCGGGCTAAGGGCCGGGCGACCTTGACTCCCACTATGAACAATCACGTCAAGAAAGTCAACTGGAAAAGCTAAGCTAAACCGGGCAGCCATGCAGCGCCATTTACGACTCCGGCTCCGAGCGGATTTTGCCCGCCTGCGTCAAATAGGGCACACATGGCGTCACCGGTTTTTCATCCTGAGCGTCACGCCTAACAACCTGCCACATAATCGCTACGGTTTTGTGGCGAGCAAGCAGGTGGGCAACGCGGTCAAACGTAATCGTATTCGCCGGTTGTTACGAGAGTCCGTTCGCTGCGCTCATCCTGATTTGGTGCCCGGTTACGATATGGTTCTCATTGCGCGGAAAGACATTGTGGGTCAATCGTATGCGGACGTCAATGCAGGTGTGCGCGATGTTCTGCAACGGGCTGGCTTATGGGCTGAGCATAGCACATGAAAACCATCGGGCTGGCATTGGTTCGCTTGTACCAGGTGACAATTTCGCGGTTGCTGCCGCCTAGCTGCCGTTACGAGCCGAGTTGTTCCCATTACACCTATCAAGCGATTGAGAAATACGGCTTCTTTAAAGGGAGCTGGATGGGACTGAAACGGATTGGTCGCTGCCATCCGCTCAGCCCTGGTGGGCACGACCCGGTTCCCTGAACAGGTAGTTTATCGAAGGAAAAGGAATGTTAAAACCTTCCATCATTGGGGTATTGGTACTGACGGCCCTGTTGCTTGCGGCTTGCACCGGGGCGGCGGGCGATAGTTGGGCGGGTCTTGCGCGTGATCCCGAACAGAGTATTGTCTACGTGTCATGGGATCAAACGGTGGTTGCCATTGATACTACTACCGGCGAAGACCTGTGGAAATACCCCGAAAAAGACGACCGTGACGCCAAATTCTACGCTGTCCCCGTGATTGACAATGGTACGATGTATGTGGGTGACTACAAGGGGAGTTTGCACTCCGTCAATCTGGAAGACGGGACCCGTAACTGGGTTTACGAACCGGATAGGAATACTCTTGTCGGTCCGGTTTCCAGTACCCCCTCCGACCGTGTGATCAGCGGCGTGGCCCTGAACGGCGACAAGGTATTCTTTGGCCTGGGCAGCCGGAACGTGGTGGCGGTGTCACGCGAAACCGCTGAGGAAGTCTGGACGTTTGAGACGAATCACGGTGTTTGGAGCACGCCCCTGTATATTGTTGGCGAAGACGGTCAGGCTATACTCTATGTAGCCTCGCTCGATCACTATCTGTATGCGCTCGATCCTGAAACCGGCGACCAGTTGTGGCGCAAGGACCTGGGCGGCGCCATACCGGGCGATATGTTGTATGATCCCGTGCTCAATCGCATCTATCTTGGCACGTTCCTCTCGGAACTGGTCGCCGTTGACCTGGCGACCCAGGAGATTGTGGCACAGTTCGATACCAAAGGCTGGTTGTGGGGTCGTCCTGCGCTCGAAGTGCAGGAAGACGGCACCAGGATTTTGTACTTCGGCGACCTGGAAGGTTACGTGTACGCAGTCCAGATCACCGAAAACGGCTTCGAGGAGCTGTGGAGACGCGATGTGGCCGACAAGGGTATCCGTTCGACCCCGCTGCTGGTAGGTGATATGGTCATTGTCGGCTCCCAGAACAAGCGTGTTTACGCGCTGTCCAAAACGGACGGAGACGAAGAGTGGGACGCCAAGTTAAAGGGCGAAGTGCTGGCGGAATTGGTATCCGTACCGGGCAATCCAGAGGATGAGGTAGACACATCCGATCTCGTGATCGTCAGCACGACCGACGGCGACGATCTGGTAGTCGCCTACAAAAGCGTGTCAGGCGAGCGAGTGTGGCGCTACAAAGACTAACGAGCCAGAGATAGGAACCTATGTTAGACATTATCATCAACCCATTTATCACTATCCTGCTGTTCTTGTACCAGATTCTGGGCAAGAACGTCGTGTTGTCGATTGTAGTGTTTACCATCCTGGTCCGGTTGGCAACGTATCCGCTGACGATGAAACAGCAGCGGTCTACCAAAGCCATGCAGGAATTGCAGCCGAAGCTCAAGCAGCTTCAGGAAAAATACAAAAACGACCGCGAACGGATGGCCCAGGCCCAATGGGAGCTTTACCGCGAGCATGGCGTGAATCCGCTGGCGGGCTGTCTGGTGCTGATTGTCCAGCTTCCAATTTTGTTGGGTCTGTACCGCGCTATCGTCGCAACGCTGGCCGCAACTCCGCTCCAACTGCTGAATCTGTCGGGACGCCTGTGGGTGCCAGAGTTGTCCAATCTGGTGCCGATGGACAATAAATTTTTGTGGCTCAATCTGGCCGTACCCGACCCGATGTATATCCTGCCGGTGCTGGTGGTCATAACCACCTGGCTCCAGCAAAAACTGTTGATGCCGGCGATGTCATCGGACAATAACGGGAGCAGCGGCAGTGATAAGACGGCGGATCAGGCCGCCAATATCAGCCGCCAGATGATGATGATCATGCCGTTGATGTTTGGTTTTTTCTCGCTGTCGTTTGCGTCCGGCCTGTCGATCTATTTCATCGCGTCGAACTTCATCGGTATTGGGCAGTATGCCATGATGGGCCGCATCGACTTCAAGCAGGTCTTAGGGTTGAAATCTGCTGACGATGAACCGGCAGCGAAGGGCGCGAAGGCCAGCGGCGGTACATCCCCGGCTGATAGTAAGCTGGCTTATAAGGCCCCACCCAAGCCTAAGCGATCCGGCATTTACGACAGCCGGGCAACCAAAGCCAAAGGCAAATCTAAAGGTTAATTTAATAACCCATTGAACATAATTGAGGCGCACTATGAGCGAAATGCGGTCTGTCGAGACCACTGCGGCTGACATAGAAACAGCCATCGAATTAGGATTACACCAGTTAGGCGTTTCACGCGAAAGCGTCATCGTCGATATTCTGGAAGAACCCAGCCGGGGATTGCTCGGTATTGGGGCGCGTCAGGCGCGCATCAGGCTGACCACCGCCGCCCCGCCCCGCCTGGTCGAAGCAGCCGCTCTGCCCGTTCAGGACGAATTCCCCGCTGCCGGTATGGTAGACGCGGAGATCGAAGATGAGGGCGAGTACGAGTACGAAGACGCGGATCAGGACATGGGCATCGACGATGATATCGATGCCGACGAGAGTATCCCGGAATCGCTCGCCCCGGCCAGTGAGGACGAACTGGACGACGACGCGCGCGTTGGGTTGGCAACCCTGGAAGAACTCCTGGCGAAAATGCAGATCGAGGCGACTGTAACCGTTCATCGCACTATGCCTGATACTGACGAGTCAGCGGAAGAAGCGCCCTGGATGCTGCAAATTCGCGGCAACGATTTGGGGATGTTGATCGGTCGGCGGGGCGAAACGCTGGCGGCGCTCCAGTACATCACGCGCCTGATTGCCAGCCGGGATTTGCAGCGCCGTGCCAATATTGTGCTGGATGTCGAGAGCTACAAAACCCGCCGTGAACAGATGCTCCGCCGTCTGGCGCAGCGCATGGCGGAACAGGCAATCCAGATTGGCCGGACGGTTGCGCTCGAACCGATGTCGCCCTACGAGCGGCGTATCGTGCATCTGGAACTGCGCGATCACGAGCAGGTAGAAACTCAAAGCGTGGGCGAAGGCGAACACCGCAAAGTGACCATTATCCCGCGCCGCTAATTGTTGAGCATTGATAATAACGTCGATGCCGTGATCAGTCGGGATCACGGCATTTTCGTATGGCGAACCGGTTATGACATCCCAAACTCCCCCCGATTACCTGCTCATCGGGCATATTGCCCATGATATCACGCCGAGTGGTCCCCAGTTAGGCGGGACCGTGTCCTATGCGGCTTATACCGCTGTGGCGTTCGGGCTGCGGGTGGGCATCCTGACCAGCGCGGCCCTTGACGAACCGCTTCTAAAACACCTACCGCCGCAGGTTGAGATCGTCAACATCCCGGCGGAACATACCACGACCTTTGAAAATCGCTATACTGCCAGCGGGCGTATCCAGTTTATGTATCACCGGGCCAAAACGCTCACCGTTGACCATGTGCCCCCCGCCTGGAAAAAAGCGCGACTGGTTCATCTGGCCCCAATTGCTTATGAGGCCGATCCGCCGCTGGTGGCGGCGTTTGGTGACAGCCCGGTGTGTGTCACGCCGCAGGGATGGATGCGTCTCCGCGAGTCAGACAGCCGGGTCCGGTCTATTGCGTGGGAAACTGCCGGGGACGTGCTGCCTCAGACACGGCTTACCATTCTCAGCGAAGAAGATATTCGCCACGATCCCGGCCTGGAACAGACTTTCGCGCAGCTTGCGCCGTTGATGGTGCTCACGCGGGGCAATAAAGGCGGCACGGTGTATGTACAGGGGGAATCACACGAATACGCCACGCCTGCCGTCGAGGAAATTGATCCGACCGGGGCCGGTGATATATTCGCTGCCGCGCTGAATATTGCGTTGGATCGCTTGCAATACCCGGATCATGCGATCCGGCTGGATCGCGCGATCCAGATTGCCGCCTATTTAGCCGCGCAATCCGTGACCCGGCGCGGATTTGCCAGCGCGCCAACCGCCGCCGAAGTCGAGCGCGCGTGGCAGCTTTACGCCGGTACGTCGTACCAGGAGGCTTCCTGATCGCTATGATTGATCGGATTTTGCTCAATGCCCGTATCCATACCCTCAACCCGGCCCAACCGTCCGCGACGGCATTAGCCATATACCGGGACCGGATTGTGGCAGTTGGCGATGATGATACGATCCGCGCGCTGGCCGGAGCCACTACACAGATCGACAACGCCAACGGTTGTCCCGTAATTCCCGGCCTGACCGATGCTCACATCCACTGGCACGGAGTCGCGCGCAGTCTGAACAGCATCGACGTGTTCGAGGTTCCTACCAAAGCGGAAGCGCTGCGCCGCGTGTCGGACCGGGCACAACGCGCCGAACCGGGCGAATGGCTGTACGGGTGGGGCTGGTCCCAGGCGTATTGGCCGGACCGCACCTTTCCCACTGCCGCCGACCTGGATGCGGTTGCCCCCCATAACCCGGTGTATTTAACGGCCAAAAGTTTTCATGCCGCCTGGGTCAATTCGGAAGCGCTGCGCCGCGCTCACATTACCGCCCAGACACCCGATCCGCCCGGCGGCAGTTTCGAGCGGAATGTTTCCGGCCAGCCGACCGGTATTTTGCTCGAAGGCACCGCGATGCAGCGGGTATTTGACCTGATCCCGGAGCTAATGCCCGAACAGGCCGCCGACCTGATGGTCCAGGCGCAGTCTAAAGCCTGGGCTGCCGGATTGACGGGCATTCACGATTTTGACTCGTCGAACTGCCTGATCGCGCTGCAAATTCTGCGTGAACGGGGCCAGCTTGGGCTGCGCGTGGTCAAAAATATCAACGTCCCCTGGATACACCACGCCCACGAACTCGGCCTGCGGTGGGGATTTGGCGATCACTGGCTGCGCATCGGCGGGATGAAGATTTTCGCCGATGGCGCGCTCGGTCCGCGCACGGCCTACATGATCGCGCCGTATGAGGGCGAGCCGGACAATTACGGCATCGTGGTCACGGATAAAGAGGAAATGTACGAACTGGTCAGCCGC
>JAFGTJ010000503.1 GCA_016934195.1 Anaerolineae bacterium
GGCGCAACCTGCGGTTGCGTTGGGGCCGGGGGGTGAGGCCGTTTTCACCCACACATCCCAAGTCAGCAACAGGTCATTTGTGGACCCAGCCCGCACTATACCCGGATCACCATGTTGTCCGTGCCGCGTACCGCCATTCCCAGAATCGAATCATTGGGATAAAACGCGATGCCGGGGAAGAATCCGAGCACAATTCCGGCTTGTTCCGTGCGCAGCAGCCCGTCAGGAGTGCCCACCGGACGCCCGTAAATGTCCGCCAGATGCGCTACCGGATCGCCCGCTTGCACCTGGTCGCCCGGTTGGACTACGTGCTGGACGATGCACGCCGTTGGCGCGCGGGGGTGCGTGGTTCGTTGGAGCGGGTAGCCGGGCCGGAAAATGGGGATGTGTTCCACCGGCTCCGGCGGACCGGGCAGCATCCCCCCCCAGCGCATCATGTTCCGAATGCTGCTGGTAACGGCGGTAATGTTGGCCCCGTTAAAGGCGTGCTGTCCCCCGATCTCGATGGTGGCAGCCGGGATGCGAGCCGCGTTGAGCGTTGCGCCGCTGACGGTCCGGTGCAGGTTGAGTTTCAGGTATTCCGCCGAGGGATATTCGTTCACCACCGTTAACCCCAGCGCATCGAGCATTTCCCCGACAGTGTGTTGGAGCTTTTCGGCACGTGGGCGATCACGCGCTTCGCGGTAAAGCACCGGATCGCGGAACACGAACGGCATGGCGCGAATGCCGTAGTCGTGCAGGTCCAGCAAATAATCGGCGGTGGCGTCGATGCGTTCAAACAGGCGCGCATAGGCCAGTTCGAGCGCCGGTTGGTAGGGAACTCTGGGGCTGCGCGTCAGGTTCGGCGAGGTTGGGAACAGCCGGTTAGGGTCTTTGCCGCGCAGATAATACGGGCTGCGCTGACCGGTACGCAGCCCTGCCGGATTCAGGGTCGGAATGGCGACAACTGTGCCCGTCAGGTTTGGGAGCAAATCCGGCGTGACCAGCCGGTGAATCACGGCCACGCCGTCGTATTCATTGCCATGAATGCTGGCCGTCAGCCACAACACCGGCCCGCCGCCTGCCTGTCCCTGGGCAATGATCACAGGCAAATAATCGGATTCGCCCGTTGGCAGCGCCACTGTTTCAAAGCGGCCATAAACCAGCTTACCGGGCTGACTGTGGGCCGTTCCAACTTGAACCGGAGCCATCATAGGAGCTTTAATTAGCCGCGTGCCTGTTTCGCCAGGGCGTTAGCAAGCTGCGCGCTGACCAGTTCGAGCATCATGACGTTTTGCTGCGTGATGGCGTTGGGCTGTTCGCGGCACGCGAAGATCACGCCGAATCGCATCGAAACACCGACCGGCACGCACGCGCCCGCCCCGAAGCGCTGTTGGGTAATGAAGGGGTGGTTCGGTTGGTCTTCCGGGCCGACGATGCGACTCTGGCCGTTCTGCGTGACCCACCCGATCAGCGAGCCGTCATACGGCTGTTTTTGGGGAGCCATTGACGTGATGGCATGGGGGCCAACCTGGGCGCTCAAGGTAAGTTCCGGTGGGGTGGTCGGCACGACGTTGTAAAATGCCACGTAGTCATACCCCAATTCGCTGATTGCTTCGACGGCGGCCTGGGCTTTGGTCTGGCCGGGACCGGCCCGCCGCAGGGATTTAGCAAACGTGCGGACCGGCGGCAGGGCGTCGGCGCGCAGCGTTTGCAGGCTGCGTTCTTCGGTCAGGCGCTTGATCCGGCGGATCAGGTCATCGTCTTTGAACGGTTCCACCGAAACCTCGTCGGCGTGTCCCGGCATCCCGAAGTCGGCTTCTTCATCCACCAGCAAAATCAGCAGCCGGGGGTACGTGGTGCGCAGTTCCTTGACCAGTTCAAACACGTTGCCCAGGTTGTTATCTACCACAAAAACATCGGTACGTTTCTGCGAATCGGCCAACGCATCGCGGGCTTCGGCTTCGCCGTGTACCAATGTGACCTTAAGCTGCCGGTCTTTGGTCAGGTTTTCCCGGTATCGTACAATCGACTTTAGCTGGACCGCCGCCAGAACGTAAATTGTTGCGCTTTCTGCCATGTTTCCTTGCCTTAATATGGGCTGAATGAGCGAATCACAATCCCATTATATGGCGGCGGCGCGCGGGATGCTAATCGTCTGGTACGGCGTGTGCCACCTGTCGGCGGGAGTGGATGGGCGGTGTGGCCTCATCTTGCCCGGTTTGCACGAAGGACCGGGTGCTGCCGCCGCGCAGAAACAGGGTGAAGATCAGCGCGACGAAACTGACGCCTGCCCCGATGAACTGCAATTCGCCGATCACATCGGCGGCGGCGCTCAGATTAGCGTTTCCCGACGCTTCAAGCACCACTTCGATATCGTCCGTGTCAGGGATAGGATAGCGTGCGACCAGGGTATCGAACCGGTCCAGCGAAAAGACCGTCAACGACGAGATGGCGACTGTCATGCCGATCAGCCGCAGAATCAGGATCAGGGCCGATGCCACGCCCCGGTGATGTTCCTCGGTTTCGTTGATCGCGGCGGTTCCGATGGGCGAGATCGTCAGGCCCAGGCCAACGCCGATCATCGCCATCTGCGCGGCCATCAACCAGTAGGATGTGTCGCCGTCCCACACCAGCCCGGCCAGCGCGAATCCCAGCGCCGCCAGCGCCAGCCCTACAGCGGCGGGCGTCCGGTAGCCGTAGCGCTCGCTCAGCCAGCCGCCGGGTATCGCGGCCAGCGCCATCGGGATCGTCAGGCCGGAGAGCAGCAGTCCGGCGATGTAGGCCGCGTCCTGAATTTCGTCGCTGGTCGGGCTATCCACCCGGAAGTTTACCAGCAGCGGCGCGCTGACCAATCCAATCGCCAGACAGAAGCCGACCAGCAGATTTGTGCCTGATGCTGCCGAGAAGTTGCGATTTCGGAACAGGCCGAGCGGCAGCAGCGGGTCTTTGACCCGCGACTCGATCAGGATGAACAGCAGAAACGCCATCGCCGCCCCGACCAGGAAGTACGCGCCGTAATCGGTCGCGGTGCTTTGCAGGTCTTCAAAACTGCTGGCCGTTCCCGCCGATTCGGGACTGGTCCCCAATCCCAGGTTCAGGCCGATCAGCGCCAGCGTGATGAACAGCGTACCCAAAATGTCAAAACGCCCGACCCGGCGTTCGCGCGCGGCTTCCACGTCGCGCAGCACCCACCATGCTCCGGCCAGCGCCAGCAGCGTGATCGGAATGTTGAGGATGAACAGCGTTTCCCAGGATGGCATACCGACTGCCAGACCCAGGTTGCCGAGGGCGTCCACGATCCGGTCGCCGTAATCGCCGAAGAAGCGCACCATCACGCCGCCGTAGAGGTGTCCCAGCACCCAACCAAGCGTATCCACCGCGCCAATCACGCCGAGCGGTTTGGCGCGGCGCTGCGGCGGGAACAGGTCCCCGGCCAGCGCAATCGTGACCGGGACCATTGCCCCGGCTCCTAATGCCTGGACAATGCGGCCCGCGATTACCAGATACAGGTGGCGTTCTTCCAGGCGCGGCGGGTGCTGGTTGAGCAC
>JAFGTJ010000504.1 GCA_016934195.1 Anaerolineae bacterium
CAGCAGCGCCGTCGTCACTTCATAGTTGATCGTCTCGGCCCACCGGGCGACTTCTTCCGCCCGGATGCACGCCGCGCCCTGGCGTCCGATCAGCACCACCGGATCATCAACGCGCACCGATTCCACTAACGACACATCCACCACGAATTGATCCATACATACCCGGCCAATAATGGGCGCGCGCTGGCCGTTGATCAGCACTGCGCCGCGATTGGACAGCAGCCGGTGATATCCATCCCCGTAACCAACCGGGATCAGGGCCACCGGCATCGCGCGCGGCGTGATGTAGGTGCGCCCATAGCTGATGCTGCTCCCGGCGGGCAGGGTGCGTACCCGCGCCACCCGGCTCTTGAGTGCCAGCGCGGGTTGAAGCGGTACGACCGGCCCCACTTCGTCCGAGGGATACAGACCGTACAGAGCAATCCCGACGCGCACCGCGTCCAGGTGCATCGCGGGCAGATCGAGGGTAGCCGCGCTGTTGGCGATGTGGCGCACCGGGATATGGCGGCCTGCTGCGGCTAACTGCTGCAATACATCCGTAAAAATACCGAACTGCTGATGCGTATAGGTTTTATCCGCGCTGTCCGCTACTGAAAAATGGCTGTATATCCCTTCGATTTCCAGACCGGGCAGTTTCGCCAGAAGATCGAAAAATGGCACAACTTCCCCCGGCAGCAGCCCGAAGCGCCCCATTCCGGTATCGACTTTGACATGTACCACCGCCGTCTTACGCTGCGCGCGCGCCTGGGCCGACACGCACTCAGCCGCCGCCCGTTCCGTGACCGTCAGGGTGAGATCGTGTGCGACCCCGGCTTCGATCTCGGCGGGCGGCGTGTAATTCATCACCAGGATCGGAGCCGTGATCCCGGCGTGCCGGAGCGCTACGCCTTCCATCACGCGCGCGACCGCCAGCCGATCCGCGCCGCTAGTTAGCGCGGTTCGTGCCACCTCGACCGCGCCATGTCCGTAAGCATTCGCCTTGACTACGGCAAACAGCGCCACATCCGGCCCAACATGAGCTTTGAGCGCGTGTATATTCCGGGCAATGGCCCCTAAATCGATGTCAATATAGGTAAGCGGAGTCTGATTCATTTGCAATTCCTTGTTCAAATCATACTAGTACTTGACTTGTCAGCTAAAAACTATTGAAAATATAATCACGCTTTAACGCAAGTCAATGTGCCGGAAGTTGTTCAGTTTGCACAGGAGGTGATGCCTCACACACTTTCGAGCCTTTTCTTACCGGTCAGGTTATTCAGGAGGAAAACGCAACATGAATAAACGGCTATTGACTCTCTTGTTGACGATAGTGATTGTGATGGGCGCGATTGGCACCATCCCCGTTGGCGCGCAGGATGACTGCGACTTTGCCGGTGAAATTTACGTGGGCGTGATTGCCCCGCTGACCGGCGATATTCCCAAAGTAGGCCAGAGCACGGTCGAGGCCGCTGAAATGGCGGTCGAAGAAATCAACGCAGAATGCGGCCTGGAAATCGACGGCGAAAGCTACGAAATCGTGATCATCGTCGAAGATAACGAATCGAAGGCCGAATCCTCGGTGGCGGTTGCCACGCGCCTGATCGTGGAAGAAGACGTAATCGCCATCATCGGCCCGCAGTCCAGCAAGCAGGCGGTTCCGACCGGCCAGGTTGCCAACGACCGCGAGACGCCCATGATCAGCCCCTGGTCCACCAATCCTAATACGACAGTAGATCGCCCCTGGGTCTTCCGTGTAGCGTTCCTGGACCCGTTCCAGGGGCCGGTGGTTGCCAACTTTGTGCAGGCAGAATTTGGGGCCGCGAGCGCGGCGGTGCTCTACGACGTGGCGAGCGATTACCCCAAAGGGTTAGCCGAAAACTTCCGTGATGCGGCTGAAGCATCCGGGATCGAGGTTGTGGCGTTCGAGAGCTTCACAACCGGCGATACCGATTTCAGCTCGCAGTTGACCACCATCATCGCGGAAGAACCGGCGGTAATCTTCACGCCGCAGTATTACAACGAAGTGCCGCTGATCGTCCAGCAAGCGCGCGAACTGGGCTTTGAAGGCCCCATCGTCGGCAGCGATAGCTGGGGCACCCCGGACCTGATCGAACTGTGCGGCGATGCGTGCAACGGCCTGTTCTTCAGCACGCACTACGCGCCCGATATTGCGACCGAAGTCGGCCAGACGTTCATCAACGCCTACGAAGAAATCTACGGGGCCAAACCGGATGACGTGGCCGCGTTGACCTATGATGCCTTCCAACTGCTGTTCACGGCGATTGAAGATGCCCAGTCGCTCGATAAAGCCGATGTACGTGATGCGCTGGCGGGTATCGAGTTATTCGAGGGTGTAACCGGCGTGATGAGCTTTGACGAACAAGGCGACCCGATCAAGTGCGCGGTGATCATCCAGATCAAAGACGGCGCATTCACCTATTACGACTCGGCGTGCCCGGCGGGTTTCCCGCCCGAAGGCATGTAAGCAACTCTGCGGCGGGCGCTTCCCCGGTGGGAGCGCCCGTTTTCCCCCTGTTTCCGTACATGATGCGCTGCCGTGCCGCAGAGCATGGCCTGTGACCTAAAATTTGGAGCCTGCTCATGGAATTCTTTGTGCAGCAATTTTTTAACGGACTTCAACTCGGCAGCCTGTATGCTCTGATCGCGCTGGGCTACACGATGGTCTACGGCGTCCTGCTCCTGATCAACTTCGCGCACGGCGATATTTTTATGGTCGGCGCGTTTTTGGGCGTCTTCGGCTCGATGGTGCTCGACCTGCCGTTTGCGCTGACGCTGGTGCTGGCAATGGTGCTTACCGGCATGATGGGCGTCGGGATCGAGCGTGTGGCCTACAAACCGCTGCGTCAGGCATCCCGCCTGTCGGTCGTGATCACGGCGCTGGGGGTCGGTCTGCTGCTGGAAAACGGGATGCTGGCGCTCACCGGAGCCGATCCGCGCAGCTACCCGGCCAACTTCATCGAGACGAAAGCCTACGACAGCTTTTTGGGAATTGGCCTGGGCGATGTGAGCATCACCAACGTGAAAATTCTCATTATCGTGCTGGCCGCGCTGCTGTTCCTGGGACTATACACCATCGTGCAGCGGACCAAGTGGGGGATGGCGATGCGGGCTATCTCGTATGACAAATTCGCCGTGCCGCTGATGGGCGTTTCGCAGGATCAGGTGATCTCGATCACATTTTTCCTGGGGACGGCGCTGGCGGCAGCCGGTGGTATCCTGTGGGGTGTAGCGTTCCCGGTGCTTAATCCGTACATGGGGCTGCGCGTCGGCTGGAAAGCCTTTATCGCCGCTGTAGTGGGCGGTATCGGCGACATTCGCGGCGCGGCGGTCGGGGGCCTGCTGCTGGGCTTCATCGAGATTTTTGTGCCCGCCTATGGCAAAAGCATCGGTATCTCGTCCACCTGGCGCGATCCGATTGCGTTTGGCCTGCTCCTGATCATCCTGGTGGTGCGTCCTACCGGGTTATTCGGCGTCGCGCGACGCCAGAAAGTTTAGGGGTGTTCGATGAGTGCCATAACACCCAATTCACAACCCGGTTCACGTATGTGGGCGGGCGAAGCGCTGGCGCTGATATGCGCGCTGGTGATGCTGGCCGCGTTCCTGTTTATGCCCTGGTACGAATTGAACGTGGACGAAGACGGCGCAGGCGGCGGGATGATCAGCGGCTACCGTATTGCCGCCGATATGGGGGGCGACCTGGATTTGGCGGGGCGCGCCTCGCACATGTTCCTGATCGTGGTTCCGCTGGCAGCGATCAGCGCGCTGGTGATGGCGGGCTGGGGCTTGCTGGCCCCGCAGTACGAACGCAGGCTGCCGGGTTTGATCCTGCTCGTGGGACTGGCCGCCGTTGGCTATTATTACGGCGCGTTTTTCTTCGAGAACCGCGCCCAATCGGTGGATGCCATCGCTTTTACCGGCAGCGGTTATTATGTGGCGCTGTTCGCGGCACTGGGCCTGATCGTCCAAGTCGTGATTCCGCGCCCCGGTGTGACCCTGAATGTGAGCCTATCCCCATTGGCGCTGCCCCCGATAGGCGAAGCGCGCGCCTGGTGGGGCTGGCCGTTTGTCTGGGCACGCGGACTGCTGCGCTGGCTGGGCGCGGTGGTTGGATGGCTGCTGGCCCCGGTACAACGCGCGCTCTCCGGCACGCCGACGCTGGCTTTCCTTTTGGGGATATGGGCGGCGGTTGAACTGGAACGCCGCGCCGCCGACCCGTTGGCCCGCCTGCTGGAATTCCGCCGCGACCGCCCGCCAGGTCTGTTCGGCGCGACCAAACTGCTGGAGCCGTTCTCCGACCTGGATTTTTCCGGCATCCTGGCTCCGTTTTTCCCTGCGCCATCGGACAACTATGACGCGCCGCTGCGCTCGTCCTGGGATGCGATAAGCCAGTTGGTCAAAGCCTTCACCAATGCCATGACCACCCAGGACCCGCGCAATCCGGGTTTTTTTGACGTCCTGGGCGACGTGGTGATCTACGACCTGCTGATCTACATCATCCCGATCATCATCGTGGCGCTGCTGTTTAAGGCCCTGAGCAACAGACTCCTGCTCCGGCTGCCGTTCTGGGGCGGGATTTCGCTTCAGTTGATCGTGTTGTACCTGGCCGTCGATTCGTGGGGCAGCTTGAGCGATTACCGCGAATTGGTGCTGATCTACATGGGCGTGAATATCATGCTTTCGGTCAGCCTGAATCTCGTCAACGGGTACATGGGCGAGTTTTCGGTAGGGCACGCGGGCTTTATGGCGGTTGGCGCGTATGTCGCCTCGGTGCTGACCATGTGGCTGTTCACGGATGAGAAAGTGTTCGGGGACGCGGTGCTGTCGGTACCCGGTTGGGGCCTGACCATCGGCTTTTTCATCGCCCTGATCGCCGGGGGCGTGGCGGCAGCGTTGGCCGGATTACTGGTGGCGTTCCCCTCTTTCCGCACACGCGGCGACTATCTCGCCATCGTGACGCTGGCGGTGAACTTCATTGTGACCGGCGTGATCAATAACATTTCGGCGGTGGGCGGGCCGCGCGGCCTGAACGGGGTTCCGCTCTGGACCGACCTGCGCTGGATATTCTTCATGACGGTGCTGTCGGTGATTGCCATTTACAATCTGGTATCGTCTACCTTCGGCAAGGGTATCATCGCCGTGCGCGAAGACGAGATCGCCGCCGAGTTGATGGGCGTCCATACGCGGCGGGTCAAGCTGGTGGCGTTCCTGGTATCGTCGTTCATCGCGGGTATGTCGGGCGGACTGTTCGCGCATGTGCTGGCCTACGTGAATCCCGGCGTGTTTGGCATCATGAAATCGACCGAAGCGCTGGTTATGGTCTACCTGGGTGGCATGGGCAGCATCAGCGGCTCGGTGATCGCGGCGGTGCTGTTCACCATCCTGATCGAAGCGTTCCGCCCGCTGGCCGTGCTCAAATGGGTGGTTATCCCGTTGATCTTGATCCTGCTGATGCTGTACCGACCGCAGGGGTTATTCGGCTTCCGCGAAATCAACTTGAACCTGAAAGGCACGCCGGAATCACCATCGCAGCGCAGCGAGAAGGAAGGAGCCGTCGATGACGCTGTTGCAGATTAACCACCTGTCGCACTATTTCGGCGGGTTGAAGGCCGTTGACGACTTTAACCTGTCTCTGCAAGAGGGTGAGTTGGTCGGCCTGATCGGACCCAACGGCGCTGGCAAAACGACCGTCTTTAATCTGGTGACGGGTGCGTACCATGCCAGCGAAGGTCAGATTATTTTCAACGGTGGAGAACTGGTCGGCAAAGCGCCGCACTCGATCAACGCGCTCGGCATCAGCCGCACCTTCCAGACGATCCGGCTGTGGGGCATGATGACGGTGCTCGATAATATCAAAATCGCGCACCATCACCAGATCACTTACAATCTCGCGGAAATGTTCCTGCGGTTGCCGCGCTACCGCGCCCAGGAGCGCGAAATCGAAGATCACTCGATGGAGCTGCTGCGCCTCTTCAACCTGGAACGCTACGCGCACGAGCCGGTCAAAAACCTGCCGTATGGCGAGCAGCGGCGCGTCGAGATCGTGCGGGCGATGGCTTCGCGGCCCGACCTGCTGCTGCTGGACGAACCCGCCGCCGGGATGAATCCGCAGGAGATCGGTGCGCTGATGGAGTTCATCCACTGGATTCGGGACGAGTTCGACCTGACGATCTGGCTGATCGAGCACCAGATGCGGCTGGTCATGAACATCTGCGAGCGTATCTCGGTGCTGGATTTCGGCGCGACGATTGCCGAGGGCACACCGGACGAGGTGCGCAACAATCCCCGCGTCATCGAGGCTTACCTGGGTGAGCAGATAGGAGATGAGGTCTGATGTGGTTCAGTGTGAAAGACCTGCACGTCTCGTATGGCAACATCCGGGCCGTGCATGGCGTATCGTTCGATGTGGACGAAGGCGAAATCGTAACGCTCATCGGCGCGAACGGCGCGGGTAAATCAACCATTCTCAACACCATCGCCGGGCTGCAAACGCCCGACCAGGGCGAGATCGTCTACAAAGGGACCAATATCGCCGGAGTGGGCGCGCATAACATCGTCAAGTTGGGACTGGCGCTCGTGCCGGAAGGCCGCCGGATTTTCGGCAACCTGACCGTATACGAAAATTTGCGATTAGCCGGGTTCCAACTGCGCGGCGATGAATTGTCGCGCCGCATTCAGCGCGTGTATGGCTACTTCCCTCGCCTGGAAGAACGGCGCGGCCAGCTTGGCGATACCCTCTCCGGCGGCGAGCAGCAAATGCTGGCGGTCGGGCGCGCGCTGGTCACCGGCGGCGACTTCATGCTGCTGGATGAGCCGTCAATGGGTCTGGCTCCGATCCTGGTGCAGCAGATTTTCGAGATTCTGGCCGAGATCAACCGGGCCGGGGCAACAATCCTGCTGGTGGAACAGAACGCGCACATGGCTTTGAAGCTTGCTAACCGGGGGTACGTGCTGGAAACCGGCAATATCGTGCTGTCCGGGGCCAGCCAGGACTTAGCCCGCAGCGAAGACGTGCGAAAAGCCTATCTGGGCGCGTAGTCGGCACATAATCAGGATCAAGACCCCGCATTGGCACGCGGGGTTTTTTGTGTTTTCCCAAATGGGTGTATTCGGATATTGGGGCAAAAAAATGCACCACAGAGACACGGAGGACACAGCGTTTCTCTTTTGAAGAGAAAAAGCAGGAGAAAAAAGATTTTTTCTTCTCCGTGATCTCGGTGTCTCTGTGGTGAAAAAAAATTTCTGCCCCCAAATCCGAACGCCCCCCCAAAAAATTAACGGTTGGCAGTCAGCATTATTTCTGCTACCATCATCCTGTGTTAACGATTACATTCTCCCCCCTCAGCTTAGTCTTCTTAACGGTTTTGTCCCGTTTTAGGTTAAAATCAACCTGTTGGATTGACGCGATACCGGATCGGTATCGCCATCAGATTGGCCCAGATTGGACTTTCGCGGAGTTCGAGATAACTCCGCTTAAATCATGTCAGGAATTCTGTCTACCAGGGATGCGATGCCATCCCCTATTTGCGTATCATAGAGGAGTCTATTTACCATGACCAAACAAAAGAAACTACGGATTCTCCCCCTGGGAGGATTAGGCGAAATTGGCAAAAACATGATGCTGCTGGACTACGACGGCCAGGGCATCATTATCGACGTGGGGATCATGTTCCCCGAAAATGATATGTTGGGGATCGACTACATCATCCCCGATTTCCAGTACGTGATCGACCAGATGCAGCAAGAGAATCTCACGATTCACGGTATCATCGTCACGCATGGGCACGAGGATCATACCGGCGCTATCGGCCATGTGCTTGACGGCATTCACGCGCCCGTCTATGCCACGTCGTTGACCGCCGGGCTGCTCGAAGTGAAAATCAAACAGTCCGGCCACCGCGATCACCCACTGCATGTCTTCAAGGCCGGGGACGTGCTGGAATTAGGGCCATTCCGCGTGGAAACGTTCCACGTCTGCCACAGCATCCCCGACGGGGTGGGCCTGGGCATCAATACCCCGGTAGGTCTGGTGGTCCATTCCAGCGATTTCAAATTCGATCACACGCCGGTCGATGGTTGGCCGCCCGATTTCGCAAAGCTGGCCGAGTTTTCGCAGCGCGGCGTCCTGGCGCTGCTGGCCGACAGCACCAACGCGGATCGCGCGGGTTGGACACCGTCCGAAACCGTGATTGACCAGGCCTTCGACGAGGTATTTCGCGCGGCGAAGGGCCGGATCATTGTGGCGACGTTTGCCTCGCTGATCTCGCGCATCCAGCAGGTAGCGCGAGCGGCGCAGCGCTACGGTCGCCAGATGGCGATTGCCGGTTACAGCATGAACGAATACATCAAAGTCGCCCGCACACTGGGCTATCTTGATCTGCCCCAGGATTTGATCGTGTCGGTGGAGCAGGCCAACAAAATGCCCCCCGAACAGGTGGTGATCATGGCGACCGGCACCCAGGGCGAACCGTCCGCCGTATTAGGGCGGCTGGCCTGGGGACGCCATCGCCAACTAGAGATTCAACAGGGCGACACCGTAGTCATGTCGGCTCACCCGATTCCCGGCAACGAGGAACTGGTAAGCCGCACCATAAACAAACTGATCCAGCGCGGCGCACACGTCATCTATGATCCAATTGCCTCGGTCCACGTTTCCGGGCACGCCAGCCGCGAGGAGCTTAAACTGCTGCATAATCTGGTCCGGCCCAAATTTTTCATCCCGGTACACGGTGAACTGCGGCATCTGCACCAGCACAGCCAGCTTGCCCAGGAACTCGGCCTCCCGGCGGAAAATATCGCCATCGTGGAAAACGGGACCGAGATTCTTCTTACTGCCGACACACTTGAAGTAGGCGAACGGGTGCCCGGTGGCTACGTGTTCGTGGACGGCAAGGGCGTCGGGGATGTTGGCCCGATTGTCATGCACGACCGTGAAATCCTGGCGCGTGATGGATTCCTGAACGCGCTGGTCCTGATCAACAAAGCAACGGGTGAACTGATCGAGTCGCCAGAGATCATCTCGCGTGGGTTCGTGTTCCTGCGTGACGCCGAGGACCTGATCGAGATGGCCCAAAACCTGATCGGTGACGTGGTAGCGCGGCACAAGAAAGGCAATCTGACCAAAGAAATCGAGGATGCGCTGTACAAAATGTGTTATAACGAAACCAAGCGCCGCCCGATGACGTTCGCGTTCGTGCGCGAGGTGTAACGGTCAGCCGGTCAGCCTGGGTTGTTTGCCAAAAGCAAAAGGGAGCTATACACTAAGCTTCGCAAATAAGCGGTACGAAACAGGATGGCTGGGAGCGGCCACCGTTCCCGCCAATCCTGACACAAAGAGGGTGAGGAACAATCCGTGCGTGGATTTCAAAAACAATGGGTACTGCTGGTGATCGGTGTGGCGGCGCTGCTGGTCGTGGCCTGTGGTGGTGATAGCGCTCCGGCAGCTGATACGGCGTCGGCGCAAAGCCTGCCTGCCGACTCAAACGGCGGACCGGCAGTTGCTCAGGCGCAGGCCACACCGACTACCGAGCCGCTGGCGGCGACGGTCAACGGCCAGCCGATCACGATGGCGGCCTTTGCGCGCGAGCGGGCGCGGCGGGCCTTTGGCATGACGGTAGAACCTGCGACCGCTGATGTGTTCGACGCCAATGTGTTGCAGGCCATGATCGATCAAATGCTGCTCGAACAGGCAGCAGCGGACCTCGGTATCGAAGTAACCGACGCCGAAGTTGACACTGAGATCGCAATCCAGGTCGATATTGCGACCCAAAACGGCCAGTCGTTGGGAGAAGTGATCGCGGCCCAGTTATATACGATGGATGAATACCGCGAAGCCCTGCGCGGGATGATGCTGGCTGGCAAGCTCAGCCAGGTGGTGGCCGACGTGTCACCTTATGCGCCCCAGGTGCATTCGCGCCATATCCTGGTCACGGACGAAAACACCGCCCGCCAACTGCTGGCCCAACTCGAACAGGGCGCGGATTTTGCGCAGTTGGCAGCCCAGTATTCGCTGGATGGTTCGACCGCGCCGTCCGGCGGCGATCTGGCCTGGGTCAGCCGAGGCGACCTGCTGCAACCGGAAGTTGAGGATGTGATTTTCGCGTTGGAACCGGGCACACGCTACCCGGAACCGGTGCGCAGCAGCCTGGGTTATCATATCATCGAGGTATTGGAGCGTGCCGAGGATCGTCCACTGTCGCAGGCGGCGCTGGCCGAGAAAAAGCAGCAGGCGTTCCTGACATGGCTCCAGGAGCAGCGAGATACGGCGGATATCGTGCGGTACGTTGGGACCAACAGCCAGTAGACATAAACAGTTGGGGGAGGTGCAGCGATGGGTGAGGGCGAAAATCTGCTTTATAACTTGATGACGTTGATCTTTGTGGTGCTGACGCTCCTGGTAGCGATCTTCGCGTTGAGCATTGCAACCGGCTCCGCTGACCCGCCAGGATTCCTGGCTCCGGCTGATACGGAAGTCCCACCAACTCCGTTTATCGCGCCCACCATCCCGCCCTCGCCCATGCCCGGTGCCGAACTGACACCCACTGCTGAAGTAGAGACAGG
>JAFGTJ010000505.1 GCA_016934195.1 Anaerolineae bacterium
CGCATCGGAACAATGCAGCGTCACCAGCGGGCGGAACAGGTCCAGGCCGGTCTGGAACCGGCCTACAAATCCGACCGTTTGCCCCTGCTCGTCCACGCTGACGAATAATTCCGACCGGGCCGGATCGTGAAACAGCGCGTAGTACGCCGTTGGCGCATCGGCGGCGCTGCCGTCGCTGACCAGTTGGCGTACCTGTTCACGTTGGTGGTAGATCAGCATAATGACACTGGGCCGTTTTCAGGCGATTTATGGATACAACTACGGATACAACCGGTTTAACATGCGCGCATACGGGATTGTCTCTCGGATGTGCGGCAAGCCGCATATCCAGGCTACCGTCCGTTCGATACCCAGTCCGAATCCCGAATGAGGCACACTGCCAAACTTGCGCAGCGCCAGGTACCAGGCGTAATTTTCCGGGTTGATACCGATCTCGTCCACACGCTCCTTGAGCAAATCGGCGTCGTAAATACGCTCGCTGCCCCCGGTAATCTCGCCGTAGCCCTCCGGCGCGAGCAGGTCCACGCTGCGGCATACTTCGGGACGTCCGTCCACCGGCTGCATGTAGAACGCTTTGACGGCGGTGGGGTAGTTGTAGACAAACACTGGCTTGTCGAACATTTCCGCGACGGCAGTTTCATGCGGCGATCCGAAATCATCGCCCCAGGTGATGGCTAGCTCAGCCTTGCGTTCGGGATCGTCGGTTTCTTCGATCAGTTTTTGCAGCCGCGCAACGGCTTCATCGTAGCTGATGCGGTGAAACGGCGGCGTGATAGCTTCGAGGCGGCTGATATCACGTTCGAGAATTTCAAGCTCCATGCGATGTTTTGCCAGCACGTTCTGGGCAATAGCGCTGACAAACTGTTCCTCCATCACCATCAGGTCTTCCAGCGAAAACCACGCCATTTCCGGCTCGACCATCCAGAATTCCATCAGGTGGCGGCGCGTTTTGGACTTTTCGGCGCGAAAAGTCGGCCCAAAGCAGTACACTTTGCCAAATGCGCCGATGTTGGCCTCGTTATACAATTGCCCGGTCTGGGCCAGATACGCCGGTTCGCCGTAGTAGTCAATCTCAAACAGCGTCGTGGTATTTTCGCCTGCTGCTGGCGTCAGGATCGGGGTATCGACCAGCAAGTAACCGTGATCGTCCAACCAGTTACGGATTGTGTTGATGATCGTGGCCCGTACCCGCAGAATCGCCCACTGGCGCAGGGACCGCAGCCACAAATGCCGGTTATCCATCAGAAAATCGGTGCCGTGCTCTTTAGGCTGAATGGGGTATTCGTCGGCCAGTTGGATCAGTTCCAGGTTGGTGATACCGATCTCAAACTTGCCCGGATAACCGGGGGCGCGGTCGTCGGTGCGCACCGTGCCAGTCACGATCACCGATGATTCCTGGGTGAGCGACTGCGCTACTTCAAACACTTCGGGGGGAAGTTCTTTTTTGAAGGCCACGCACTGAGCAAGGCCGGTGCCATCGCGGACTAACAGAAATTGCAACCGGCCCTTGTCAGTCCGGTTATACAACCAGCCGCGTATCGTGATTTCCTGACCGTCATACTGGGCAATGTCGCTGAGTTGGATTAAGGTTGCCACAAAACGTATCCTCTTATTGTGCTATAATCAAATTGTAGGCTGGAAGGTATTCTAGCCCGGCTGTCTGAGTGGGTCAAGATAGCCTCGATAAGCAGGATATTTGTAAAATAATCTTATTTTTTCTTGGTATTGGTAAAAATGCCTGTTATATAATAGGTTGTTACACATTGACAGGCAGCAATCCATTTTCAACCCGTATATTAACTTTCTGAGGAGGATATCACTCATGGCAGGGGCTGCCCCATCATTCATCGAGCAAGAACTACGCTCTACCGATACCCGCCGCCACTGGTCCCCCACATCCCAGACGTATGCTCCCGCTGATGTGCTGATACGTTATCTTGCCGAAGGCTGGACGGTTAGCCCGGTGGTGGGATTGGAAGAACACTGGCACGCCGGGGTACGCCGGGTGGACGTGTACCACTTTGAACTTTCCAGCGAAAACAAGACCGTCGTGCTGCCGGTACAGAGCAACCCGGTGGTGCGCCGCTTGCTGCACGACCGCCAACTGCGCGTGGTGCTGCTCAAGAGCGACACCGTTTCGGCGGTGAATACACACTTACATCAGGAACCTGCCCCGAATACGTTCGGGCAATAGCGGCGCAATGCGGGCCATTTCCTGCGCACCAAATGGACGCAGCGCCAGCAGCACGCCACCATAGATCAGCGGCGAGAGAATCACAGCGGCCAGCGGCGCGATCTGCCACAGGCCAAATGTGATCCCGGCCAGGACCAACGCGGCCAGCGCCGGACGCCACAGCGCGCGCGGCCACGCCATCCCGCCGATCTCGCCCCGGATGATCTGGTACGTTGCCAGGAATAACGCCCCTTCCGAAAAGATCGTGATCACTGCCGCCGCGCGGTAACTGTACAGCGGCAGGAAGATCACGTTCGTTACCAGATTGAAAACCACGCCTACCACTAACGCCAGAATGAGTTTTCGCTGGCGGTCCAGCGCCACAATCACGTAATTGGTCACGCTGTTGATCCAGCCGATGGGGATGCTCCAGATCATAATTTGCAGCGCCACACCGCCCGCCGGTAGGAATTCTTCGCCGCCCAATACGCGGATCAATCCCTGCGCGATGAAGGTCGTCACGACGGCGACCGGTAGCGCCGTGATCACCAGCAGCTTGACCGCCAGCGTGTAATTGCGCTTGAGTCCGGCCCGATCCTCGTGGGCCTGCCGCGCCATGATTGGCAGCAGCGCCATTGTCAGAAACGCCGGGATGATGTTCAGCGCATCGAGCCATTTATAGGCGGTCGAATACTGGCCGACGACCGCGTTGCCGTTGATCGCTTCCATCAGCACGATGTCGATCTTAAAGAAAACGGTTGCCAGCAGGTGACTGATCATCAACGGCCAGCTTTCGCCCATCATGTGGCGCATCAAGGGCCAGTCTAGCTTTTCGCGGAAGAAACCCGGCACCAGCGAACGCGCCAGCCAAACCAGCACCGCCAGCGTCACAAGGTTGGTGATCACCGCGCCACCCGCCAACCCGACCACGCCCCAACCGAGCAGCAGCGTCCCTAATCCGACCGTGACCTTCACAATCGTGCTCACGGTCGTGATCGCGGCGGGAAATTCGGCCTTCTCGAAGGCGTAAAACAACGCGGTCAGGCCGGTGCTGATGCTGTTAGGCAGCAGGCCGATATACAGCAGCACAATGGCGACAATCGCCTGCGTTTCGAGCGCCGGATCGACCGTCGCCTGCCGGATCACCAGGAAGACGATCAGCGCCGGGACCGCGATCACGGCCAGTCCCAACCTCATCGCCGTGCTGTTGAACAGGTGCCGCGCGGCGTCGTCCCGCTGGCGGGCTACTTCGCGCATCAGGAACGTATTCAGACCAAAGTTGGTCAGAATGTCGAACCAGCCGAAAACCACAATCGCGTAGTAGTAAATGCCCGCGTCCGACGGGCCGAGGATGCGCAGCATGATAAACGCGAAAGCAAAATCGATCCCGCGATTGAACAGGTTGAGGATAATCGGCGCGAGGCTGTTTTTGGCGATACGTTTGGCGCTGTCAGCCTCGGAGTCTTCGCGGTAAAGCCGCCGCCACAACCACAGCATCAGCGCGAACAGGATCAACATGCCGCTCAGGAACGATCCAAACGCGCCCACCTGGAAGCTCGGCGGGCTGTAGCGGAAGCGCACCGTCCACGCGCCCGGTTCCAGCCGCACGCCGCGAAAATTGCCGTTGACCAGATGCACGTCAATTTCGTCCTCGGTATCGTCGCCCGCGCCCAGGGGCCGGACAAACGCCTTCCAGCCGGGATAATAACTGTCAGCCAGCACCAACCAGGATTCAACATCCACTTCGGCATCGATCTTGACCTCAATCGAGCCGTAATTCGTGATGTTAGCGTAGACCGGATCGGCTTCGTGTTCCGGTTCCGGCCAGAAATAGGCCAGTTCGCAGCCGCCCGCGTCGGGAAAGCCCTCGATCACTACGCGGCGCGGATCGGCCTCAAAATCGGGACTGGTGACAATCGTGGCGAAATCGTCCGGTACTGCGCCGCACTGTTCTTGAGTCAGGGCGTAATACAGCAGGGTGTAGGCGCGCGGCAGGACGTCCAGGTTTTCGTAGACGCGCACGGTTCCATCGACGTACACTTCCTCGTAACCGAGCGCCGCCGCGTCTTCGATCAACCAGTCCGTCACCACGTAGCGCACGTTGAGCAGGTCCAGCAGCGGGGACGCCAGCGCTCCGGCATTGTCCCACGCAATAGGATCGATCCGGTTGTGCGCCAACCCATCCTGTGGCGCGATCAGGTTCATATAGTCGGCGTACTGCTTGGGAATCAGGCTGTCATAGCCGCGCGCGTCGTCCAGGCCGTAGCGCCATGTGCTGTTGGCGTGCAGTGGGTCCTCACCAAAATTAATGGTGGTATAACGGAACGGCACGCCCTCGTCCTGTTTGGCTTGCAGCCACGCGATCACGTCCGGTTTGTAGTCCAGCCAATCGGGATCGGCGGCGGGATTGAAACCCCACCCTGCGATTCCCAGATCAAGCGCGATCACGCCCACCGCCAGCACTTGCCACACCGGGATCGCGCCCAGGCGGGCGGGCAACCGTCGCGGCCAACGGCTCGCGCGGATCACGACTCCGGCGGCGAGCGTACACAGCCCGAAGATCAATGTGTTCCAAAACTGGTAGCTGTAAAATGCTTGCGCATCGGGGAAAGCCTGATTCGCCCCGGCCAGCCCGTCATACACGCGCTCGATCAGCGGCTCGAATGTGCCATACGCGGCACGGCTGACCATCAACCCGCCCAAAATCGCTGCACCTGTCCCGATTAATCCGTAACCAAGCCACGCGATCCACCGGGAACCTGTTTTTTCCTCGCGGTGCTGGCGACTCAGCGCGTCCGCGCCATACGCGGCCAGCGCCGCCGCGCAAAACGTCAGCGGCCAGACCCAACGAAACGGCGTGTGTAACTGGTCCGTATTGGGGAACAGGTAGTAAATGATCGCGTAGGTGGGAGTCCCGAAAGCGAAACTGAGCGATACCAGCGCCAGGATCGCCAGGATCAGGCGGTGGGGCGGCGCGCGTCGATTGCCCTCGTCGGCAGCGGCGTATGGCGATATGCCTCTACGATTAACAAACAATCCCACGCCCGCCAGGACTATCACCAGGATACCCAGGTAAACCCCGCCCTCGACGTAGTTCTTGATGCCAAAGGCGGTATTGGTCACGCGGTCAAACTCGCCGGGGTTGTCCGATTTGGGACGCAACCAGTCGTGCTGGACTATTTCCCACGCGAACACGTCCACGTATTCATGATCGGCGGGATTGCCGAAGGCGTCCGGCATCAGGAACTTGGCAGCGTGGCGGGCGGGCAGCGCATAACCGCGCACGGTACCGAAACCCGCCGCGTCCTGGCGGAAGCTGCGCGATCCCAGTTCGTAGAGCGGGATAAACTGCGCCGCGCCCAGTCCCAATCCCAACAGGACCAGCGCCAACAGCGAAACCGCCGGACGGACCATCCGGCGCAGTCCGACCAGACCGTCCCGGCGTTGCGGCCACCATTCCCAGATCAGGCGGGCGGCGGCATAATAGGCCATCACGATCAGCGTGTAGTACGTGATCTCGACGTGCCCCGCGAAAATGTTCATCATAAGCGCGATAGCGCCGACCGCGATCCAGGGCATAGCCGCCGGGCGACCCCACAGCGGGCGGCGCTGGATCACAAATTCGATCATCAGCAGGATCAGCGGCAGCCACGCCGCGCCCGCGATCATCATCGGGAAAACCACGCTTACGATGAAAAACGCGCTGAACTGGTACGCTATACCCGCCACTGTGCCACCGATCCGCCGCAAACCCAGCCCGCGCGCAAACAGGTACATCAGCGCCCCGGCCAGCCATAACTGGCTGACCGTAAACCAGCCATACGCGCGCGGCAGCGGCAGCACGTAATAAATCACGCTGAAAGGATACAGGGCGGAATGCTGCCCCGCCGCCAGGAACGGCGCGCCGCCGAACTGCTCATTTTGCCACAGCGGGATCGTTCCTGCGCTCAGGCGGTCGCGCAGGAACGTTTTCCACTGGTAATTTTCCAGCACCAGGTCGGAGAGCAGGGCGTTATGGGGAATTTCCGGCACGCCGACGGACTCGCGGGCGCTTAACCAGGGTTCGTACTGGTAGAGATTGTCGGCGGGAATCAACGTGCTCCCGCCGAGTGTCACCGGGGCGAAAAATAACAGTGGCAGAACAAACAGTCCTGCCACGATCAGGAAGTCGGGGAAGTATTTGCGCGCCATCAGCCTCGAACGGTGACAGGCAGGCGATCATCGGGAGTCAGGTGACGGTGACGGCTCCACACCTGCCAAACGCGCAGCGCCGCTTCGGATTGGACGCGAAAACTCATTTTGGACTGGCCGAGGCGACGGTCAGCGAAATAAATCGGGATTTCAAAGGACTTGTAGTCCAGTTTTTCGGCCACGTAAATCGTTTCAACCTGGAAGACGTAGCCGTTAGACCGGATAC
Source organism: Anaerolineae bacterium (assembly GCA_016934195.1). GTDB lineage: Bacteria > Chloroflexota > Anaerolineae > Aggregatilineales > Aggregatilineaceae > JAFGTJ01. The sequence goes on from JAFGTJ010000505.1 coordinate 6,591, forward strand.
GGCTCAGGTCCATACCTTCCAGCACGTCGTGCCGCCACAGCCGAAAGCCGCCGGTCGCATCTTTGACTCGTGTGCGCAGGATCAGGCGCACGTAGATACTGTTGGCCCACCAGCTCAACAACTTACGCCCAAATCCCCAGGTTTCGTCCAGCCGCCCGCCCTTCACGTAGCGCGACCCGATCACCACGTCACAATCACACGTATCCAGTTTTTCAATCATCTGGGGGATGTACTGCGGGTCGTGCGAGAAATCACAATCCATTTGCAGAATATAATCGGCTCCCATATCCAACGCGCGGCGGAACCCCTGGATATAGGCGGTCCCCAGTCCTTGTTTCCCGGCGCGGTGCATAACGGCCACTTTGCCCGGTTGTTCCCCGACCAGCCGGTCCGCGATTTCGCCGGTCCCGTCCGGTGAATTGTCATCCACCACCAGGACTGACAGGTCCGGCACAGGCAGCGCCAGCAGCGCGCCGATCATGGTTTCCAGGTTTTCTGCCTCGTTAAAAGTCGGCAGCACAGCGATAATCTTCATCAGGCCCGTGTCTCCAACAGCGTAATTGGGATAGTGGGGCACACTATAACGCAGCGTTCCACGCGGGGCAATAACTTAACATCTACGATTGCGCGGCGCTTACCTGATCAGGGAGGTAGTGACGATTATCAATGTGTAACACCCACGCCCCGGAGAGACGTGAGGACGATCATGATCCCTGCCGCCGCCTCAGCCAGAGCGCGACCAACCCGATTCCCAATACAATAACAACGATCCCAACCACACCCGCCGGGGAATCCAATGCCGTGCCGCTGAAAGTCCCATCCCCATTATTGTCGCGCAGCCCAATGATGGCGACTACAAATAATACCAGCGTCACCGCTGCCACCAACGCGACCGGGCGATGCTGCCACCAACGCCGGGGGCGGCGATGATGGTGCAGATTCCATTCCTGTTTGAGCCGCTGCGTCAGGCGATCCTGAAAAACAGAAGCCGCTTCGGGACGTGAATCAATGGCGCTGTGCAATTGGCGGACGATATGACCCAACTCGGCTAATTCACCGGAGGCAGCAATTTCCTCACCAGCCAACAGACGGTCGGTCAAGTCGGCAAGTTCATCGTCAAATCTACTATCATGGCTCATGTTACTACACCCATTTTATCGCGCAGCGCCTGGATCGCCCGGCGATACGAGGATTTCACCGCCTCCAAAGATTGCCCACGCTGCTCCGCGATCTCGGCAAAGGTCAATCCGTCGGCAAATCGCAACAATATTACATCCTGATAGTGTTCCGGCAAGTCATTAAGCGCCAGTTGGACTAACGCGCTTTCGTCACCAAACTCATACGGATACGGCGCTTCGGACACCGCGTTTTCCAC
>JAFGTJ010000506.1 GCA_016934195.1 Anaerolineae bacterium
GCTGATATCGGCCAGGACGTGCTCGGTGCCGGGATGGTTGGTATTGTGCGTCTCGATGGCAAGCTGCCAGTGATTCATCGCCAGCACAACCTCGACGCCGGGAACCAGCTTAGCCCCGGTCGTGCTGCCGCCCGCGCCGCAGAACTGGTCGGTGACGGAGATGTAAGACGTTTTAGGTGACATGATGCCTCTTTCTTTGGTTGTTCTGCAAAGTTAATGGCTAATCGGTTCTTATTTCAGCAAGCATCAACCGAAACCACATGTCCGGCAGTATTCCGCGCTCAAATAGACCGGGAAAGGCTTTTTGCTGGCGGTCCAGAATGCTCTCGGCATCGTCGTTGCCAAAGATGCTGCGCATTCTCCACAGCGTCTCGACATGGATTTCATCCTCGCATTGCTGGCAGTAGCGCATAAAGTCACCGCCGCCGAAATCATAGCGGCGGCCATGCACCGCCCCGCAGCGCTCGCAGACCGGCAGGCTCAGTTGCCGGTTTATTACTGGACGATCCAATACGCGCGAATGGCTACGCTTTAACCACGCCAGTCCGTCTGGCTCGCCTGATTTCACGCGGCGGGTATAGGTGCGCAGTTCACGCCGACACACCGGGCAATTCAGATAGGGTTCGTGATGGACACTTTCGCACGGCAAGCCGCGCTCCAGTGTCCAATCGTCCTTCAAATTGAGCACGCACCCGCGCTGTAACCTGGTTAGCGAGTTTTCCAGGCTGACCATGCGCTCCCGATCTGCCGACGGCGAATCAGCACGTACTACCACGCCATGCTTTTTGTCCGGTCGATAGTCGAGCACGTCCGGCGCAGGATAAGCCAGATTACACTCACGACACAGATACACGTGGCTTCCGGCCATCCACTGACCGAGCAGTGTCACCGGCTGTTTGCAGCCAGGGCACAGTTGCCGCATGTCCATCGTCGGTAATGTAAGCTGGTGAGCGAGCATTCCTAAGCGTTGCCATCCTCGCCACTGCCGTCTGGGGCGGGGGCTTCAAGCGCGGTTGCGTCAACGGTGTAGCCAGCGCTGGTCGCCCAGGCTGTTATTTGCCCGATACACACTAGCTTTTTAAGCTCATCGCCCTCGAAATAGTTCGTCGTTGCAGCGACGATGCCGCGCCGTGCAGTACGGGCCGTGATGCGCCGCGTCGCCGTGTATTTGTCCTGGTGCTCTTCAAGGTATACGGTAGTCATGCGTTCTCATTTCCTTCTGCGCCGCCGTCCAGCAGTTCGCGGACTTCATCGGGTAGGCTGTCAGATTGGGCCTCGATGATACGAATAACCAAGCGTGCAATTTCGGCGCGTAATTCGTTGATTTCCTGAATAACACATCGTTCCAGTTGTGCGCCGTATTCCCAACCGTTAGGTTCACCAGGGAATACCTTATTCCAAATCGCGGTAGCGTGCGCCGTGAAGCGCTGAGCAATATCGCGCTGGTTTTCGAGTTCGACTTGGAGCGCCTGCGATTCTTCTGGCGTGAGCCATGCCATGATTGGATCAACATCGCCCGCTGTGCAAGCTGAAATGCGCAAGGTTGAAAGTGCTGATCTCAGGTACGGGTTTGGGGTCATGTCTATTCATCCTCCTGTGCGCCGCATCGCTCACAGCGCAAAATTGACTTTGTAGAATGGTAATTATTCAAAGTGAAATAATCACCATCCCACTTTGATAAGTCTTAACGGTCGGTGACACTCTCCGCGCCGGTCGCGGCGAGTTCAATCTGCGCGAGTGTGAACGGGTACGCCAGCCACTGTTGCCCCCCGTCCGGCGTGCGCACAAACACGCCGTCCGGGTGCGCTTCCTGAATGGCACTGATGACGACCACCGCCAGCCGGTTGCTGGCGACGGCATAGGCCAGGCTAATGATTGACGTGATCATTGGCCTACCCCGATGAACCGCTTGCCGGTTGCGTCGGGATCATCCTGGTCATATTCGACGTACCATTCAGCGGGCGGCATTACCGTCCCGCTGGAAAACATGGTCTGGCCGGATGCCCACCACCGGATGAGCCACGCGCTGATCACTGCCAGCGCCAACACGAGTACCAGAATCAAGTAAGTCCACAAGCATGGTATACTCATAGTAGCTCCATTCTGCGGGCGAGTGTCGCAACCACTCGCCCGCGATCAGATGTGAGTTATCGGTTTAAGAGACGGCGGACGGCGCGCAGGAGACTGGGCGGTTGTCCGCCGTTTCGCGGTGTGGCGTCCCGGTCGGCGCTGCGCTCAACCTGAGCGCGCAGGCCGTCCAGTTGGCGTTCCAGGTAGTTGATGTGACCTTCGCGCAGCGATGCCTGCTGCGCAAGCCGCCGGTTTGATTCTTCCTCTTCGCGTTTGCGCGCCTTCAGCCGGTTGATTTTCTGCTGCTGTACGTGGATGATCTGTACGATGTCCTGGTGCAGATCGTCCGGGACGTTGCCAGCCGGGACAAAGTTGTAGCCACCGGCGCGGGCCTGCGCCGGTTCGACCCGGCTGTCGGCCATCAGGGACAGGCACACCAGGCAGTAGCATTGACCGGGTTGGGCCGAGTTAGTGCAGCCGTGCGTCGCGCATTTGCTGCTAGACGTGATAGTCATGGCGGATTCCTCGCTGATCAATGGCGTCCAGCGTGGTCACATTCTGCAACGCGCGCAGCAGAACAGGTCCTAAGTTGGGCGTGCTGCGTTGAAATACCCGCTGCACCGGCGGTCTACCAGGGTAGGCCAGCGTAATGACGTCGGCGTCGAAGATCATCACGACGCCCCGGCTGGCGAACAATTTCACCAGGATACGCAGGGTCGCGTCTAACATGGCCTAGCGCTCCGGCGAAGTCAAAAGATATGTTTTTACGTCATCGAGTACGGCCTGAAGCTGCTCGCACGTTTCGGAACTGGCCGCGTAGCGGGGGATCACAAGCGTGCTGCTATTGCCATTGGCAAACTTCAGATAGATGAAGTCTGCATTAAAGGTCAGGTTGATCCCGCATTCAGCGAAATCGTATTGCCAGATGCGCAGTTCGCTGTCAGGTAGTTTCATGATCGTTCTCCGGCATAACCTCGTTCTCCCACCAGCGACGCATTGCTTCCTCCCAGGCAGCGCGATCCGCATAAGCGAGCGTCGCGGCAGCGTCTTCGATTTGTTCGCCATATTCATCGTAGCAGCGACCACAAAACAGATCGTACATTTCGGGATTTTTCTTGCCGCAAATCACACAAGTTTTCACGGTTTTTCCTCCTATAGATAGATAGAATTACAGGCCGGAGCCGTCCGAGTGCGGGCCGCCAGCCCCAATGGGCGGTTGAACTGCTTGCAATTTACGCACCAGCGACTCCGCTTTCAGGGCACGATCTACCAGTTTTTGGATGAGGACCTGAACGGGTACGCTCGACCGGTCCAGTTCCGGGCTACCCATGCGCTTCAGTTCGGCACGGATGGCCCCGTCATCAACCGACTTACCGGCCTGGGCAAGTTCGGCCTCTAACCGGGCGATGGTATTCAACCATCTGTTTTTGTCAGCCTCGTGACGGATAGCCTGCCGGTCGATTTCGTCATGATGCTTGCTGATCTGCCCGGTCATGTGCGCGATGCGCTCCGGCAGGGTCATCAGGCGTGATTTTTCACCCCAGATTGTTTCGGAGCGGGCGACTTTGGCCTTATCCAGCGCGGCCTCAACTGCCTGGATGGTGGCCGCGTGCTCGCGGGAGATGGCGCGTTCGGTGCGGGCGAGCTTGCGATAGCGCAGGGCGTGCGCCAGCGCGCGCTGGCGGGCGCTGGGCGTGTCCTGGCGGATACCAGACAGGCGAACGGGGGTGAAACTGGTCACGGGCAGGTCTACGTGGACCAGCGGGCCAACTTCGATCAGACGCGGCGTGGCGCTGTGCGGACCGGGGTCGCGGGACGGCTCACGGTCGGGACGGTCGGGTGATTCGGCGGGCGCGGGATCACGCGGCGCGGCGGGCGGTGAGCTAAACGGATCGGTGGTAACTTTTGTTGCGGGCATGACAGGTTCCTTTCGCTAAGGGTTGGTTGTTTCCAAACGGACTACTCGGACTCGGACGGGGCGAGGGCGACGAAATCGTACAGGTAGCCGGGAATGATTCCCCCGGTCGGCAGAACGTGGTCGTTCCGTTTGAACGACCAGCGCTGTCCGTCCCGGTCGAAACCAGTAAGCTGCCGGGTGTGGATGGTGCTGCCGAACGTGATCAGGCCGGGCTGCACATCGATGACGACCGAATCTTTCTCGAAGATAACGATCTGCGGACTGGGGGGGGTGCCATTGTTTGACATGGTTACTGCTCCTGATGTGTCCATATGAAATAGGCCAGGGTCAGCGCTACGCCCACCACCGCGATACAGGCGGTGAC
>JAFGTJ010000103.1 GCA_016934195.1 Anaerolineae bacterium
AACACATGACTCTCGAAACCGGAATTATCATCGTGGGGGCGCACAACGTCCAGGCGGCTGCCATACCGCTGCTGCAACGGTATTCGCCGCACCTGCTGACCGTCTTTCCGGCGCACATTACCCTGATGTACCCCTTTGTACCGGTGGACGCACTCGATCCGGCGTGCCGGACGGTGCGCGCTATTGGTCAGGAGATCGCGCCGTTTGCGATCACCATGCGCGGCTACGGGCAGTTCCCGCGCACGACGTTTATGACCCCGGCTGATCCCGCCCCGATCCTGGCGGTATTCCGCCGTATTTTCGCGGCCTTTCCCGATTATCCGCCCTATCGCGGCGAATTTGGCAACGACCTGCATCCCCACATGACGGTCGCCATGTTTGGCGATGATGCCGCCCAACAGCAGGCCGAGTTTCCCGATTACGGCGCGATCTCGTTTACCGTAGACCGGCTGCATGTGGTTTATGGTCCCAACACGCTCGATCTGCCCTGGCTGACGTATGATGTAATCCCGCTGCGGGGGCGCTGATTTTCTGTTTTTTGTGGTATAGGAATTCATAAAATCTGCGGGAAAGCGTCTCCATGCTAAAGCTGTGCCGCAGGCGCTTTCTTGTTTGCAAGAAGTTCAAAACAGCTTATCCTGCCTCTGTTTTTGGCTATCAATGTGCAAAGTCGAGCTATGAGTGTACCGTTTCGTTACCGGGTGGTCCTGACCGTTAACAGGACTGCCCCGTCATACCTGCGCAATACTCACAGCGGCTTGATCATCACCACACGAGATTCACGCTTCAAGCCAAGTTCCACCTCATGATCGAGAATCGCGCGTAAGTTATCGGTCAGCGCATCATCTGCCAATATCTCAAAACCGAGGCGCACGTAAAACGGCGCATTCCAGGGAATGTCGCGCTCCGTGGTCAGTGTAATCGCGGTAAAACCCGCTGATCGTGCCCATACACAGACCTGATCTACCAACGCCCGTCCGATTCCACGCCGCCCATGATCGGGATGTACGTCGATTTCATCAAGATGCGCGTGTCCATCCACCATCGACGCGACCGCAAACCCCACCGGTTGATCATCAGCAGCAGCGGCAACCCACAACCGCCCGGTTTCCAGATAGACGCGGTGTTCTTCAACAGTGGTCGCGTCGTTTAGCAACTTACCATCTTCCCAACCCACCGTTACAAATAACCGTGCTGCTGCGCGCTCAATTGATGGCAGCAGTTCAAGATCAGATTCGCAACCGGGTCGGATCGTGTAGTGTTCGTCCATAATTTTCCCTGTTAAGTCTTGCTGAGCGCCGTTGATCGTTATCCTGAGTAATAGTAAGATCGAGATGCCTTCCGATTGGGATACGCTCTCACACGATTGTATATTTTCTGTGTGTCTCTGCGTTTATCTGCGTCCTATTCTCATTTCGCCAACAATGCCCCCTACGGCCCGACCGTGATCGGCGCGAAAGCGGGTTGGCCCGCAAACGCCAGCAGATAACCCCGCTCGCCGCTGGCCGGAAGCCAGTACAGCGCGGGCTGCGGCCACGTCGCATCAAGCGCCAGTTGGTCCGCGCCGGATTGGAACGCCTCCGCGACCAATAAACTGCTGCTGATCTGGCTGAATAACACCCCGGAACCGTCCGGCGCAGGCGCGATCCGCCCGATGCCGCGCCCCTGGCTCTGCCACAACAGCGTTTCCGCGCCGCTGGTCACATCGACCTGCACCAGCGTCAGGTCATACACCGCGACCGTCACCGGCCACACGCCGAAGACCGCTTCGCCCCGGTCGGCCAGATCGGGATCGTCCAGGGTGGCCGTATCACGCGGCGCGGCGGTCGCGTAGTAGAGCGTTTGACCGTCGGCGCTCCACGCGATTTGCTGCGCGTCCGTGCCAACCATCAGGCTCCGGCTCTGGAACGTGTCGAAATCCACGATCACCAGCCCTTCCGCCGTGCGCGCCGCGAACCGGTGATGGTCCGGCGCAAGCACGCCGCTGGTCAGGTCCGGCCCCAGGTCGATCCGGGAACCGTCCGCCGGGTTGATCAGGGCCAGGCCGCCGTCGCAGCGCGTCGAAACCAGCACGCGGTCATGGGTCAGCCACGCCAGCACGTAGCCGCCGGTTTCCGCATCGTACAGCCGGTCCGCCGGATCGGTCGAGTCCGTTGAGCAGTCGCCGCCAAACGCGAAGCTCGTGACCTGCCGCTGCTCGCCGCTGATGCGGTGAATGGCGTGGACTTCCAGCAGCGCCGCGCCGTTATCGTCCGTTTCCCCGGAATCCAGCACGTAGGCGATCCACTGGCTGTCGGCGCTCCACGCGGGCGGGAAGTCGGTGCGAATGTCCAGCGCGAGACGGCGCGGCGAGCGGCCCTCGGTGGCGTGCATCACGCGCAGTTGGGCGTCGGTGATATTGGTATAGGCGATATACAGGCCATCGGGCGAAAAACCCAGGTAGCGCCGTTCGGTGTCCGGCGTGATCGTGATCGAGCGTCCGGGGATATCGTTCAGCGCGCCCAGGAACACGTCGCCCACGAAAATAAACGTCAGCGGGAACGGCGGCAGGTCGCCCAGATCGGCGGCATTCCCGGCTGCACCGTCCTCGCCCGTATCCGCGCCGGTTTCGCCGCCGGTATCCGCGCCGCCCGCGTCGGGCGTGGCGGAGACAATCCCGGCGTCCGGCGGCCCAAACTGGCTGACCATCTGGATAAACAGCGGGTCCCACGTCGCGGACTCGGCCAGTGGTGCCCACTGTTCGACGCGGTAGGCGATCCCGTAAAAAATAAAGGTCGAGACGCGCCGCTGCTGCGTGGCCGATGAGGTCGTGGATTGGCACGCCGACTCGTACCCGGTTGTCCGCCCGAACGACCCGACCGTTGTCCGCTCGGTGGGACGATCGGCTGCGCCCATACTGCCCAGGTACTCGTCGATCAACTGGTCCGGCGTGACGCCGCTGGCAACCCGCCCGACCACCACCACGCGCATTCCCGGCTGATCGCAGGCTGTACCGGGTTGGGGTCCGAATACCACTTCGGCATTCGGGCCGGGGAAAACGAGCCACGATTCCGGGCTGAGAATGGCAAAAGTCGAAGTCCGGTAGGGCGTCAGGCTGATATCGGACCCGGCGTTCACGGCGCTGCACAAGACCGCGATCCCGCCGTCGATGCTGCTGTGAACTTCGTAGCTCACATGATTATCGTACTCGAATGTCCAGCGGTAGCCGTGTACCGTGCCGGGTTGGTATGTCGCCCCTTCGACCGGGCAGCCCAGGCCGGTATCGGACCAACTGGTGCCCTCGTAGCTGTACTGTGTCAGGACCAGGGTGGGTTTGCTGATCTCGCGCAGCAGCCACGCCTGGACGGTAGGCCGGATGGCTTCGGGATCGTCCTGGGCGCGGGCGGGTACGAGTCCGGTTCCCAGCAGGGCGGCAGTCAACAGCACAGCGATCAACAGGACGGGTAACGGCATGGTACGAAACACGGTACGCGGGCGGGCGGTCATGGCGGCTCCTTTTGGCCTGGAAATTCCGGGCCAAAGCATACCGCCAGGGGCGCGGAATGTCCAGCCCAGGGGATCAGATGGGTCCACGAACGAGTTGATGTTGTTGGCGAATTC
>JAFGTJ010000507.1 GCA_016934195.1 Anaerolineae bacterium
CGGTCTGCCGCGTGTGGCGCTGGTCGGACGGATGTACGGCGGGCCGGGCGTGGATAACGCCGACTCGCTGACGCCCACCGAAGACGAAGCGGGCGGGGAGTAGGTTTTTTAGCCCCTCGTCCACTACAATACCATTGGCGAATTGGGCGCGGGAGGATCGAAGAACGGCCTCACCCCCCTAGCCCCCCTCTCCAGCAGAGCTAGAGAGGGGGGAAAGCGCGCGCACAATTAAGCCCCTCTCCACACGCGGAGAGGGGGAGAGGGGCGGTGAACAAGTCCCCTCTCCGCGTGTGGAGGTTGTATGCGGAGCATACATGGGATTATAGGGATGAGGTAAACACGGGAAACATCTATCGCAGGCTCAGCCCAGTTGTCAAGGATTTGCCTGACAACCTTTGCTCGCACCCGAATTGAGCTATACTGGACTGTACCGTGATTAACTTCTACAAAATGAGGTGTTTCATGCTGCGTCGTTTGGTTTTTCCGTTGCTGATCAGTGTGATGTTAATCAGCCTGCTGATCCCTGCGACATTACACGCCCAGGACGATCCGCAGTTCTATCGCACTGTCGAAGTTTCAATGGTACGCATCATCAACGCTGTTAACATCCGCGACGGTGCAGGTACGGGCTACGAGGTTGTGCATCAGGGACAGGTGGGAGAAGAATTCGCGGTTAGGGAAGATGTTGAACCAATTGAGGCAAACGGTTACACCTGGATGCCTATCATCGTAGATGATGAACCGGCCTGGGTTGCTCAAGCGGGTTTCGTGGAGTTATTCACGGTTGAAGAACATATTCTCATCAGTCCCGAAGAAGTCGAAGCGGCATATGTGGCGGAACTGCCCGAGGGGGCAATGGATACTCTGGTAGAAGACAACCACCTTTATGCTGTTGATGCTGAAGGCGTGGTTGTCGCGGTGTGGGATTGGGGCGAAGAGTCTGGTGAAGGCGAGTGGATCACGTTCTCTGAAGCAACTCAATTTCTTAATGAAATGGGAGGGTATGGAATTGAAATTAGTTTTGAAGAAGCGTCATCTGCCCCCTCAATAAACACTAAAGAACAATTACAAGCTATTCTCACAGCAGCAACCAACAACTATGCCAACGTAGACTTTAAAACGCCAGAAGTCAGCGCTACTCCTAATAATTTAGGTGTAGGAAAATGGTATGCATATGATGCAGATGATATTGGGCGTTTTATCTATGAAGGAGAAGACGGTATTGAACACTATCTCTCACTGTCCATTACTAAAAATCCTGATGGAAGCCCGGCTCCAATTATCCTATATTGGGGATCTTACTACGATCAAACACCAAATTGGATGCCATGGAAAGCCTATAACGGAAGAGTTCATATGTACCCCGGAGGAGGACCTGTGATAGGTCCACTATCTGAATTAATGAGAGGTAATGATTATCCTGAATCTGATAACTATCCCCAACTACTACTAAGAGATACTGGCCTTAATCTTGGTGGTTTAGATTCAATATCTAGTGGCAGCATTGAAGCAAACAGCGCTTTCATAGCTAGCAACAGATGGTAAGTCTTCAGAATCCATTAGACACATTTGGAACCTAAGAGAAATTGGCATTTCTTCGGCTATTTTGCTGCGAAAGTGCCTCTTAAAAACCTTCCTGAGCGTGTCCATGTTTTTTCTAAAGACGCTCAGGTGAGGCTAATCGTCCCCCCACGACCCAAGAAACTCGATCTCCAACTCCAACTGCACGCCGAATTTTTCCTGCACGGCCCACTGCGCCTGCTGCACCAATGCGCGGTATTCCTGGGCCGTGCCGTCGCCGGTATTCACGATGAAATTGGCATGGACGGGTGAAATTTGCACGCCGCCGATCATCGTCCCCTTGAGGCCCGCCGCTTCGATCAGGCGTCCGGCGTAGTCGCCGGGTGGATTCTTAAAAATGCTGCCCAAACTCGCGCCGGGGGGTTGGGTGCGTTTACGGCGCGCGACGAATTCGTCCGCTTTGGCATTCAGGGCGTCGGGATCGTGGCCGGGTTCCAGCGCCAGGGTCACGGCCACCACCACGAACCGGCCCCGGTCGCCCTTGAGCACGGAGTCCCGGTAGCGGTACTGCATCTGGTGGACGCCCCAGATTTCGGTATGCGGGCGGTCTTCCAGACAGTAAACCTCGACCCAGCGCACCGACCCGGCCATGTCGCCGCCGTGCGCGCCCGCGTTGTTGATCACCGCGCCGCCGACCGTGCCGGGAATGTTCACCGCCCATTCCAGCCCGCTCAAGCCCTGGTTCATACAGCGCCGCGCCAGTGTCGCCAGACTCGCGCCGCTTTCGGCCACGACCTGCCCGCCGTCCTCGACGCGCGCGCCTTTGGTATGGTTGACAATCACCAGCCCGCGATACCCGGCATCGGATACCAATACGTTCGCGCCGCTGCCCAGGATGATCCAGGGGATGTCATGACGGCAGGCCAGCGTCACGGCGGCGGTGAGGTCCTGCGTGCTGTTGGCAACCAGCAGCGCGTCCGCCGGGCCGCCCAACCGGGCCACCGTATAACGCGCCAGCGGTTCATCATGTTTGAGCGCCGCGCCAAAATCGTCTACCAGGGGTTGGTACGGATCAGGCTCGTTTCCGGTCGTATTTCCGGTTGCGTTTCCCATCACGTTGTATCATCTCCCCGCGCTGTCTTCCCGCGCTGTGAGCAGTTCCAGGACCCGTGTGCCGATCAGGGGCGCATCCCCCGCTGACAACAGTAACACAAGATCGCCGGGCTGCACACGTTTTTCCAGCACGCGGGCGGACCGTTCCAGGTCGCCGGAATGCGCCGCGTCGGGGTGGCCGGAATCGGTGATCATCTGCGCGATGCCCATCGCGTTCAGGCCGGGGGTGATATCTTCGCGCACCGAGTACACGTCCGTGACCAGGACGTGATCGGCGGCGGCAAACGCCCCGGCGAAATCGTCCGCCAGCGCGCGCAGCCGGGTAAAGGTATGCGGCTGCCACACCGCCCACACGTCCCGAATGCCGGGCCGTTCGCGGTGCGCGGCCAGCGTCACGCGGATCGCGGTGGGATGGTGCGCGTAATCGCTGATCACGGTCACGCCGCCCGCCTGCCCCATTAATTCGGAACGCCGCCCGGTTCCCTGGAAGGTGTCGAACGCCGCCGCCACCCGGTCCAGCGGGACGCCCAGGTGATCGGTGACGGCCAGCACCGCCAGCGCGTTCAGGACGTTGTGGCGGCCCGGCTGGTTGAGACGCACCCGGCCTAACAGGTCCGCGCCGCGTAACACGCCGAAGACCATGCCGCCCGTTTCGTCCGGCTGTGTATCGACGGCGGTCCAGGTCGGGACCGGGGGCGATCCGGTGGGATGCGCGCTGAACCCGTAATAGGCGACCGGGTGGCCCGCTGCGCGCCGCCGTTCGCCCAGTATCATCACGACCGGGTCATCGACACAGGCGACCAGCAGGCCATCGTCCGGCACCAGTTCCGCGAACGCGGTAAAGGCGTGGATCACGTCGCGCGGGGTGGGAAAACAGTCGGTATGGTCGTGCTCGATGTTGAGAATCATACCGATCTGGGGCCGCAGTCCCAGGAACATATGATCGTACTCGTCGGCCTCGATCACGAAATAAAAGCCGCGTCCAACCCCGGCGTTGGTGCCGGTATTGCCCGACACGCCGCCGATGATGTAGGTCGGGTCTAACCCGGCTTCGATCAGGACGTGGGCCAGCAGCGCGGTCGTGGTGGTTTTGCCGTGTGTCCCGGCCACCGCGATCCCGATGTGACCGGCCATCAGTTGGCCCAACAATTCGCGCCGCCGCAATACGGGGATATTCGCCATCGTCGCCGCCACGACCTCCGGGTTATCGAGCGGGACCGCCGACGACCGGACCACCATATCCGCCCCGGCGATATGGTCCGCCGCGTGTCCCTGGAACACCTGTCCCCCGGCGGCAGCGACGGCGCGGGTGAGATCGTTGGCGCGCTGGTCCGAGCCGCTGACGGTATAGCCGCGTCCCAGCAGCACATGGGCGATGGCCGACATACCAAACCCGCCCACGCCGATAATGTGAATATGCTGGTTGGGGGTTAACATGCGTCACACAACCACCATGATGATAAACAGGAACAACACGATCATGAGCAGCGATAAGACGGTCCCATCGCCGCCCAGGAGGTAATTCAGTGGGATCAACATATCCATCCACCCGGCGTTGGTGGATTCGGGCGCAACCGGGACGATATACGGGCTGAGGGGGTATTCCAGGTTATCCATGTACCACCACAGCGATCCGATCAACAGGTAGCCGTTTAAGCCGCCGACAAACGCCCCAAGCAGGCTGTCCTGCGGGCCGTCGCGGTGTATCTCGCGTGTCCGCTGCCGTTTGAGGAAATCCGGCGGGGTCTGGTAGGCGAAGAATCCGATCCCGATCAAAATGCCCGCCTGCCATAAAAACCGGTGCTGCTGGCTGTTGGAAAGCGGAAAAATGAAGATCGTTTCAAGCTGGCGCAGGGTGAACAAGGCGAGCACGATCCCCGCTGTGGCGATTAACTCTTTTGTCCATTTACGCATCGCGCCAACGCTGGCGAACAGCCCGATCATGAATAATAAGAAAGCGAAGAATTGTATCATAATCACAACATCCCGCTGCTGGCAGTAACCCATTAATGCCCGTATTGTAGGTCCAATGGGCCTGTTTTCGCCAGTTCTTGGATTTTAGCCGCCGGTCGTGTCGGCCAGCAGACGCGCGATCTGTTCCGCCCCATCCGACCGCCGCAGCCCGGCCATTGCCGCCCGCATTCCATCCAACCGCCCCGGATCGGCCAGCAGATCGCGGATCAGCGGCAGCAGGTCGGAGTCCAGGCGCGCATCGTCCAGCCGGACCGCCGCGCCGCGCTCCACCAGCCAATCGGCGTTCACCTTCTGGTAGCGCCACGCATACGGGTACGGGACCAGGATCGCGGGCAGTTCCAACTGCGGATATTCGGCCAGCGTTGCCGCCCCCGCCCGGCTGATCACGAGGTCCGAGGCGGCGAACGCCTGCCCGATATCGGGAATGAAATCGTGCAGTTGGTAGTACGCTTTCACCTCGTCGCTGAGCATGTCGTACTCGGCCTTGACCGCTTCCCAGTCCAGTTTGCCGGTGATGTGGACGATTTGCAGCCCTTCCGCGATCAGGGTCGGCGCGATGGTATGGACGGCGGTATTGATGCTGCGCGATCCCCGGCTGCCGCCGAAAACCAGCAGCGTGCGCCGCGCCGGGTCCAGCCCCAACGCCTGAATCCCGGCTTCGCGGCGGGCGGTCAGAATTTCCTGGCGCAGCGGGTAGCCGGTTTCGACCACGCGCTTACCGGGGTAAAACTGCCCGGTTTCCGCGACGGTGGCCGTGATCGTCCGCGCCAGCCAGCGCCCCAGTAATTTGAG
>JAFGTJ010000508.1 GCA_016934195.1 Anaerolineae bacterium
ACGCCGCTGTCCACGATCCACAGGTCGCCGGTCACGGGATGCCAGTCAAAATCCGCCGGGTAGCGAAGGCCGCTCGCCTCGACGCGCCGGTCGTCGCCATCTAACGCATAACTCAGCAGTTGGCCGGGGCGCGCGTCTGCGTCCTGGCAGGCGTAACAGCCCGCGCCCACGCTGACATACAGTCGTTCGTCCGGCCCTATGCCCACTGCGCCCGGCCAGAAACCCGCATCGTTCGGCAGGTCGTCCACTACCAGGACGCGCGAGTCGGCGGCATGGTCCGAATCAGTATCCACCAGCCGCCACACGCCGTCCGCCGCCAGCGCGTATACCGCGCCATCATATACCGCCATCTGCGTCGGGAACCGCAGCCCGTCCGCGAACAGGGACGGTTCCTCCATAAAGTGATCGCCGTCCTCGTCGCGCATGGTCCAGATTTCGCCGGACGCGGTGCGGGCAAAATACAACGTGCCGTCCGGGGCCAGCGCCAGCCCGGTCAGTTCAGGGACCGCTTCCGGCGCGGTGATATGGTCGTACATGATCTCGATGCACACCGTATCAATATTGTGGTACGGCACGGTCGTTACCAACTGGCAGGGCGGACCGGCAGACTGCCCGTGTACCGGGGATTGGACCGATCCGGTCAGCAGCAGAATGGCAGCTAACAGGACGAATACGCGCGTAACCGTTAGTCGCACCATCGTAGGGGGGCCAATTCGCAAAATCCAATCCTTAGTTCGTGTGTATTCTAGACAACTTCCAGCGCGTTGCGATCCGGCAGATCGGCGTAGGGCACATGCGGCTCCAATTGATACCAGAATGCGGTCGATGCAATATCATCCTGAAGCGGCAAATAGCGGTGATCCGACCGCCAGCCGAGCGCCTGGATCGTCACGCGCAAGTCTTGCCGAAACCGGATCGGGTCCATTACATGCCAGCGGTACAGGCCGAATCGCTGCTGGCTTTGGCAAAATCCGTCCGGCTTGATGACCTGCGGCATTCCCAGGTACGGCGTGCTGAATACCCCATACTCGCCGGGCGGCTGCTCGAAACACCACGCCCCGCCGAAATAATCCTCGGTGCCGGTGCCGCAAATGGTGGGGAACCGTTCGTCCCCGTCAATGTAAAACTTGATTTCGCCCTCGCCCCACCAACCGCTGCTGTTGCTGCCCCAGGCCAGATAGGTGCCAACGTAGTGACCCTGGCTTTTCACATCATCAAGCAGCGTATGCACCTGCTTGTAGGGCAGCGGATTACTGCGCCGCCATTGGGCGTGCAGATAGGCCGTATCGTCCGGCACATCGGTGAGAGTATAGGTGATCTGGTAAAAAAAGCCAGGGATTTTTTCGGGCGTCAGGTTCTCGACGGTGATTCGCGCATTTCGGCGGAACGGCATTTCCCAATAGCAGTTGAACCCGCCCGCCGGGTTGACGGCAACCGGCAGCGAATTCACGTTGCAGCGCGTGCTCCAGCCGTTGCAGAAGAAATCGCCTAATGGGACTTCAATCGAGGGCGCGGGTTCGTTGTCCCAGAAAAGACGCAGGACCAACTTGCGCCACCAGGCCGGGTGAACGGTCATCCAGATATGCTGGATCGCGCCGGAGCCTTTGATATCGGCCAGGGTTGCGATCTCGTTGGGGGCCAGGTCAATACACGGTGACACCTTCCAGCCCAGGCCCAATTCGCGTGAGGCCGCCTGTCCGGTGCCGTTGGTTGCCATGCCGCCCAAACCCTTTTCCCCGGTCGGATTTTCGGCGCTGATTGAGCGTGTTTGGGCGTTGGATATCCGGGAGAGATTACCTAAATGCAGGTGCAAACCATTGAACATAATCGACCTCACACAAACAATTTTTACAGTGAAAATCATTGTAACGGAACTTGCCCTTTAGGGAAATACGCGCCCGGAATGGGGCACGGATTGGAGCCGCGTTGTCTCATCTATTTGGGGCGCAGAGAGGGTTGCGCGCTGGCTATAATCCGGCTATGGTTGAAAATAGCAGGTGTTACTCTGGATACGGTGTATCAGATGTAAGATGTTTTAGGAGACAGTCATGCGATTCCCCGCGCTGCTTGATTGGGACGATACACGGACCGGGCTGCACCGCACGGCCCAGATACTGGGCGCGATCCGGGCCGCAGCGGTCGAGCCGGAGCCGAACTGGGTCCACCGGGGCCTGACTGTGCTCCCCAATGGATTGACGACCGGCGCGATATCGTCGGTAGGCGAGTTTATTCTGGATTTCACGTCCCAGTCCGTGATCTTTGATCCGCCGGACCACGAGGCGGTGGGCTTCGCGTTGGCCCGCCGCAGCCAGGTATCGTTGGCCGATGCGATCATGCAAACGGTGATCACGTTGGGTTATGATGTGCCGCTCAAGCGCGAAGCGATCACCAGCAAAGCGCTGCTGCGGATCAATCCCATCACCGCGACTCATTATGCCTCGGTGCTGCACCGGCTGGCCGAACTGTTGGGACGATTCCGCGCCAGTTTGCCGGGGGAAAAGTCGCCCGTGATTGTCTGGCCGCACGGTTTCGACCTGTCGTTTATGTGGTTCGCCACCGAGGAGGCGTCCGAAGAAGCGCCGCACATGGCGTTTGGATTTTCGCCGTCCAGCGCGGGGTTAGACCGCCCGTACCTGTACACCTATCCCTACCCGCTGCCGCCCGGTGTGACGAAACTTGATCCGCCCCCAGCGGCGCATTGGCATTCGCAGAACTGGACCGGCGCGATTATCAAGTATGATGATCTGATCCGGGAAACCAATCCTGAAGCCGTGATCGAGCACGCTTTCCGCACGATTTACGCGATGATCACGCCGCTGCTGACGTCATAGTGCGACGAGTGTGCTAAAACCTGTCATATACGGTTAGCAAGACACTGACGAGGACTCGATATGACCACTGTGACCGTGACCGATGTGACACGCGGCGACATTCTGGCGCAGGGCGAAGATGCGCTCCTGATCGAAGGCGGCTACTACTTTGATCCCGAACAGGTCAAACAGGATCATCTGGTCGTTTCGACCCGGCCCTATACCTGCCCCTACAAGGGACTGATGTATTGGATCGACCTGCAAACGCCAACCGGCACGATCCGCGATGTGGCCTGGGTGTATACCGAACCGCACGCAAAATACGAACACATCCGGGACAAAATTGCGTTTGCGTTTGGGATGCGGCCCGGTGTCATGGTCGAAAAAACGTAATCCGTTTCTCCGAAAATTGCATCAAATACGATGGATGACAGCAGTGATCAACGTTTTTGTGGATCGCTGTGGTTGCATTTCTATCTTCAATGTGCATAATATAGAATACAATGCGACAAAAGACATGCACCACGGTTCATGCTGTGGAACTCAACAAGGCTACTTTTTCTCCATCGTGACGGTGGATATTAGCTGTAAGCAATGTATTCTCACACTGGCGTGTGTATTTCGTTGTGTGAGTGGACACCCTAAAAGCCTGGGCAGGTCCGGCGAGTATGTGTGGTAGCATAACCTGTTGCCGGTACACGCGCCCCAGGCGCACAACCGATTTAGCGGATCATGCCCTCAGGGTACCCTGATGAGTTATTGTTGGGATACCGGGAGGGGTACAGGTTAGTCGGTCAGGATATGCGAGCATAGGGGCGGATAGTATCCGCTAAGCTCTTTCGTATCCGTGTTGACGGGACGGCTCATAATCAGGTAGCCGAACGGGCGTTGAGCTGTATCATACGGCAGCAGCGCGCGCGTTGGAAAGTTCCAGCAATCACCAGCAGTCGTGGTTCATGTTTGCCATGGCTGTTTTTTTATGGGGAATCCGGTAATGGATCAAACCATTACGGCGCTGGAAATCCAGAAGCGCAACAAGGACCGCGTGAACGTGTACCTGGATGGCGAATTCGCGTTCGGGCTGCCGATCATCGAAGCCGCCCGGCTGCACAAGGGCCAAACGCTCTCGCCGGACGAAATCACCACCTTGCGCCAGATCGATGCCGTATCGCGGGCGTTTGATCATGCCGCCCAACTGTTGGCACGCCGCCCCTACAGCACTGCCGAAATCCGTCGCAAACTCCAATCCACCGATACCGCTCCCCCGATCATTGACGAGGTTCTCGCCCGCCTGGAGCGCATGGGCTATGTAGACGATCATGCCTTTGCGCAGTATTGGGTCGAAAACCGCGAACGCTTCCGGCCACGCGGCCCGCGCGCGCTGCGCTACGAGCTGCGTCAAAAAGGTGTTGCTCAAAGCATGATCGATGCGGTTCTTGGCGAAGTGGACGCTCATGACTCAGCCTATCACGCCGTGCAGGATCACATCCGGCGCTGGCGCGGGCTGGCTCAGGCCGATTTTCGCAACAAGGCTGGGGCATTCCTGGCGCGACGTGGATTTGGATATGACATTATTCGTGAAGTGGTAGATCAAGCAATTGCCGAACTGGAAGAAACCGACCCTGACTATTTTGTACCGGAGGTGTAAGCCCCATGGAAATTGTGCTCGCCTTAGTCGGGCTTGCGCTTGGCGTTGGGCTTGGCGCTGGTGGACTGCTGGTCTACCAGAACGCTCAAGGAACAAACCGACAACGCCTCGCAGAAGAAGCCGCAGCCCGTATCATCAATGATGCTGAGAATCAAGCCAGACAAACCATTGTCGAAGCCAAAGACGAAGCGCTGCATATCCAGCAGGAAGCCGAGAAGAACGCTAACCGGCGGCGCGCAGAACTGGAACGCGAGAGCGACCGTTTGCAAAAGCGCCGTGAAGACCTCGACGCTCGTTACGAACGGCTGGAC
This sequence comes from Anaerolineae bacterium, assembly GCA_016934195.1. GTDB lineage: Bacteria > Chloroflexota > Anaerolineae > Aggregatilineales > Aggregatilineaceae > JAFGTJ01. The sequence continues at coordinate 4,770 of JAFGTJ010000508.1, forward strand.
GTTCGTGATCAGAACCTCAACAAGCGCCAGAGTCGCCTGGA
>JAFGTJ010000509.1 GCA_016934195.1 Anaerolineae bacterium
GACCTGCGCGCCGCGCTGGAAATGCATTATCCCGGCGCGGACTGGTCCGATCTGCCGCCCGTGCTGCGCTTCGCCTCGTGGATCGGCGGCGACCGCGACGGGCATCCCCACGTCACGCCGGAAGTCACGCACCACACGCTGGCGACTTTGCGCCGCGCCGCCCGCCGTGTTTACCTGGACGCCCTCGCCCGACTGCGGGATCACGCCACCCAGGACGTCAACGAAGTGGGAATCGTGCCAGGGCTGGCGGACGGACTCGCGCCGGGACACTATCCGCCCCACGAGCGCTACCGGGCCGTGCTGGATACGATCTGGCGGCGGCTGGACGCCGACGACTACCCAACCGGCGCGGCGCTGCTGGCCGATCTGCGCGCAGTCCAGGCCAGTTTGCGCGCCCACCGGGGATCGCGGGCGGCATCCGGCGCGCTGAACCGCCTGATCCAGCAGGTGACGCTGTTCGGCCTGCACCTCGTCCCACTGGAAGTGCGCCAGGATGCGCGCCTGCACGCGGCGGCGGTTGATGAAATCCTGCGCCATTACGAGATTTGCCCGAATTACGCCGGTCTGCCGGAAGAGGCGAAACAAACCGAACTGATCTGCGAGATCGTCAACCCGCGCCCGCTGTTCCCGGTCGAACCGGAATTCAGCGACGATACCAACCTGATCATTGAGACGTGGCGTATGATCGCGGCGGCACACCGCCGGTACGGGCCGCCGGTGATCGACACTCACATCGCCAGCATGTGTACCGCGCCGAGCGACGTGCTGACCATGCTGCTGTTCGCCCGCGAGGTGGGCGTAGCCGATCACCTGGATATCGTGCCGCTGTTCGAGACGGTGGACGATCTGCATAACGCCGCTGCCGTAATGGAGCGACTTTTCGAGACGCCCGAATATCACGATCACCTGGAACGGCGCGCCCGCAACCAGCAGGTCATGATCGGTTATTCCGACAGCAGCAAGGACGGCGGCTATCTCGCGTCCAACTGGGGCCTGTACGGGGCACAGGAACGGCTGGCGGCGGTCTGTGATCGCTACGGCGTGGCACTGGAAGTTTTTCACGGGCGCGGCGGCAGTATCGGGCGCGGCGGCGGTCCCACCAACCGCGCGATCCTGTCCAATCCGCCCGCCGCGATGCGGGGCCGGATCAAGATCACCGAACAGGGCGAGGTAATCGCCTACCGCTACAGCAACACCGAGATTGCGCGGCGGCACCTGCATCAAGTCCTGCACGCCGCCCTGATCGCGGTTGGCGCGCCGCCCGCCGGAACGATAGACCCCAACTGGCACGCCGTCATGGATACCCTGGCCGAAACGGGCCGGACCGCCTACCGCGCGCTGGTCTACGAAACGCCCGGCTTCCTCGATTACTGGCAAGCGGCCACCCCGATCCGCGAACTGGCCGCGATGCCGATTGGGTCGCGTCCGGCGCGGCGCGGCGCGGGCGGATTCGCCCAGATTCGGGCGATTCCCTGGGTGTTCTCGTGGATGCAGAGCCGCGCCATCGTGCCGAGCTGGTACGGGGTGGGCCACGCGCTGGAACACGTCTGCGCGCGGGACGACTGCGCGGGTGATGGGCTGGTCACGTTACAGACCATGTACCGGGACTGGCTGTTTTTCCGGGCGCTGGTGGATAACGTCGAACTGGATTTGGCGAAAGCCGATATGGGGATCGCGGCGCTGTACGCCGATCTGGTCGAGGACGCGGATTTGCGCGAGCGGATTTTCGGCGCGATCCAGGCCGAACACGACCGCGCCCGCGCCTGGATTTGCGCCATCACGGAACAGGACGATTTGCTGAGCGGTTCGCCCGTGATGCGGCGCAGCATCGACCGCCGCAATCCCTACGTGGACCCGCTCAACTTCATCCAGGTGGCGCTGCTGCGCGATCTGCGTGCAATGGAACCGGGCACGCCGGATCACGACGCGGCATTGCAGGCGTTGATGGAGACGGTCAACGGCATCGCGGCGGGCATGAAAACGACGGGGTAAAATAGCCGTCAGCGGTCAGCATTCAGCCGTCAGCGATTAGCAGGAGGCAACTATGAGCATCCAGGTAGCCATCCCATACGATCAAATCGCCGCGTTTTGCCAGCGAAACCATATTCACAATCTGGCATTGTTCGGTTCGGTGCTGCGCGACGATTTCCGGCCTGATAGCGATATCGATGTGCTGGTCGAGTTTGTGCCGGAACATGTACCGGGATTCTTTGGGCTGATCGCCATGCAGGAGGAACTCGCCGCGATGTTGGGCCAACATCCCGTCGATCTGATCACGCCCAATTTTCTCAACCGCCACATCCGCGATCAAGTGTTGGCTGATGCACAGGTGATTTATGGCGAAGGATGATATCGTTTACCTAAAACACATGCTCGATATGGCCCACAAGGCGCGCGATTTCGCGGAAGGCAAAAAGCGCGCCGATTTCAACGCCGATGAGCCGCTGCGCCTTGCGTTGGCGCATCTATTGCAGGTAATTGGCGAAGCCGCCCGGCATATATCAAACGCTTTCCAGGCCGAGCATTCCGAGATTCCCTGGTCTTCGATCATCGGTATGCGCCACAAAGTCGTCCACGATTATATGAACGTGGACGACAATGTGGTGTGGAAAACCATTTTGGATGATTTGCCACCATTGATTGAACTGCTGGAAACCCTGATTCCGCCGGATGATGAGGCGTCTTCGTAGGAGCAGATTAGCCCCCCTACGAAGACGAAAAAGGGCCAGGGGGTGAGGCCACTATCCCCGCGCCGCCAGGACCGCCGCCACCACCGACTCGACCGCATCCGAAAGCGGAGGCACCTCGGACTCGGCCAGCAGTTTACGCGCGCGGGTATTGGCCTGCGCATACAGGTCCTTGCTGCCACGCTTTTCCCAACGTTCGTGCCGCTGGCGGTCCATGAGGCCCGGTTTCCACTGCGCCCACGTCCAGTTGTCCAGGGTGTGATCGTCCGCCAGGAACCCCGCGCCAGGACGCACCCGTCCAATGGCCCCCAGGGCCAGCGTGGTCGGGTTGATATCGATCCCGGCCAGCATAAAGCGCGTCATGTCAATCACTTCGTCCGCGATCACGAGCGCTTCCATCGAGGACGTATAACCGTATTCCAGGAAACCCACATCGTGAACCAGCGTGGTCCGCGAGAGAAAGGCCGTCATGATCGAAAAGGCCGCTTCCGCGCCAAACTGCGCATCGACCGTTTTGCTGTCCGTCGCGCCGCCGTAGCCCCACACCGGC
>JAFGTJ010000510.1 GCA_016934195.1 Anaerolineae bacterium
AGCGACGCATCCAGCCAGAACTGGTTGGGGAACAGCCGGATCAGGGTGTCGCTGGTGCGGAACAACCAGGAAGCTCCCTCGAAAAAAATCATGTGAAAACTGTCAAAAAAATAGTCCCAGTTGGCGAGCAGAAGCACCACCAGCGTCACGATCAGGCCGATGGTGAACGTCCCGCCGCCGGAGAGTCCGCGTCGCAGCGCGCCGCGTGTTTCGCGCCGCCATGCCAGCGCTGCTACCACTGCCAGGAACAGCACCCCCAGTATGTTCTGCACCGCAAAGGCCGCCCGTGTAACGACTTTCACGTCTTCCATGTGATCGAGTTCTTTTTGGTAGAACAGCGGCGTACCGTTGGGGAACGTGAGATCGCCCAGGTAGCTGATATCCGCGTTATTGTGCAGGTATTCGACCGCATACGGCGCGTAATCGAGCCGTTCTTCTTTGGTGAAGCCGTAGCGATCCGCCGGAAAGCCGGGGCGGTTGTATTCGATCCACACAAACGCCTCGGTCATGACCAACCGGACGCTGGTCAGGATCAGCAGTACCGGCAGCGCCAGGGTTATGAACCAGCGCAGGGTCGTTACCAGCCAACCGGGTAGGGTGGGAATATGGCGGTCAGTCAGCCAGTTCATTGATGCCGCCGCTCATGAGGAATTCGATTACCATGCGGTCCACAATCGCTTCGACCGGCGCGTGATCGTCAGTCAGGCGCACGTCTGAGACGACGGTTGGTTTAATCGCGGTGCTGGCGGCTTCCAATACTTCACGCAGCACAGGATGGGCATCGGGCGGTAGCAGGGCTAAGTTTGCCTGTAAATACTCCGGCATGGTGGTCTGGCGCGTGGCAACCAGGATCGTATTGTACGAGTCCGGCACGTCGAGAGTATGCACGGTGGGAAATACGTCGAGCAGCGTGCGCGTCATGGCTTCGATCAAGCGTCGATCTGTGCTGGTGCGCCCGACATTAATTGCCAGTACACCATCGTCGGTCAGGTGCTTGTCCACTTCCTGAAAAAACTCGACGGTGGTCAGGTGCCAGGGCACGTATGGCACACGGTAAGCGTCGATCCCGATCATAGTGTAGTGTTGTTCGTCCAGCCGGTTGAGCGCGAAACGACCGTCCTCCACGATCACGTTCAGGTTAGGCATGGTCATTCCCATGTAGCGCCGTCCGGCTTCCACGATGCCGCCGTCGATCTCGATGCCGTCCATCGGTAGGCCGGGATACACCTCGTTATGCTGGCGGGCGATGGTCCCGGCGGCTAACCCGATGATGGCGATCCGTTCCATGCGATCCGGCGTGTAGGGCGGCGGGTTGAAATACGGCCCCGCCAGGAAAAAGCCCCACGTTCGGTTGTAAAAAATATCGGTGGGGTGCCATTGGGAGTGAATGCCCTGGCCTTCGTTCAGCAGCAGGTAGCGCGTGCCATCCTGTTTTTCAACGACCTGGATCAGATTGTAAGCCGATTCGTTCTCGTACAGCAGCGTCATGTTGGACGGCGGCGGGCGCAGCGGTCCGCGCAGCGCCAACACTGCCAGAATCAATAGCACGATCGGCATCCACAGCAGCTTGAGCGCCGCGCGCCGGTCCTGGTAAGCCAATCCGATCAGGCCAACCGCCATCAGGATTCCGGCGAAAATCAAGAAAGTGCGCGCCGTGCCCACCTCCGGGATCAGGATCAGCACCGGGGTGAAATTGCCGATGATGCTGCCCAGGGTTGAGATCGCGTACATCTGTCCGGTGGTTTTGCCTGCCTGATCCACTTCAGAGAGCGCCAGCCGGATCGAAAACGGCGAGATAAATCCGAGCAGTGTGACCGGCACAGAAAACAGGATCAGCACACCGACGAACGATCCAACCGTGACCGCCGCGTCGAAGTCCTGGACCGCTTCGGCGGCGGCGCGCAGCACCGGTTGCGCGACCAGGGGAACCAGTCCGCTAAAGAACGACGCCCACACGATGATCCGGTAAAATGTGGTGTGGCGCGGCGAACGGTCGGCCACGCGCCCGCCGATGAAATAGCCTAACGTCAAATAGATCAGAATCAGGCCGATGATGTTGGCCCATACAACATTGCTGGTTCCAAAGACGCTGCCTAACAAACGCGCGGCGGATAGCTCAACGGCCAGCGTGGTCATGCCGCCGGTAAATACGGCAAGATACAAGAGGCGCTGCTGGTGGGGTTTGGATGACACGGGTAACTCTCGCGGATTAGATCACGCGGGCCTGTGGGCCGTTGCGATAGCTCAGGGCGGCGGTCAGGTCATCGTCCTGGTGAATGGTATATACCAGCGCACCCGCTGCTTCGACCATCTGACTCAGGTGCGCGGCAGGCATTCCGGTTGCGCCGAAACTGGACGCATCGATCAGCACGACGATGACGCGCATTCCCCGCCGCGCGAGGCGGTGAACTTCACCGATCCACTCTTCTTCCTGCGAGGCCGTGATCACAACGGCGGTTGTGCCGCGCCCCAGGTGATTGGTTTCCAGCGCGAGCAGTTGTTGGAGCGATAGGTGCGTTTCGCTGCGGGCGATGGCGAGAATTTCCAGAATGCGCGTCAACTGGCGCGGCCCGCGATCCGGCTGCACGATTTCGCGGTAGGGCGAATAGGTGACGAAGCCCAACGCCCGGCCCTTGTCCACGAAATATTGTGTCAGCGATGCCGCCACCGTGACGCCGTATTCTTCGGTAGACGGCGGCAGGTGCGGCGCTGAAGCATACAGATTGCTGTTGTTATGATACGCTTGGGGTCGTTCGACCAGCGAGTGCAGCGATAGGTCCAGAAAAATCCACACGTCCGCCAGCGGATCAAGTTCAAATTCCTTGACCAATAAACGATTTTTGCGCGCCGTGCTGCGCCAGTGAATACGATTATAGCTGTCGCCCGGCTGGTAGTCACGCACGCCGCTGGCGTTGGTCGTGATGAAATGGGTGCGCTGCCGCACCGCTTCCCCGCCGGAGAGCGTGCCAATCGGTGTAGCAAAGCGGTGAATGGCGACGGTGGATGGGTAGACGATGACGCTGGAGACGGCTCCGATCTGGCGCGGGAACTCGAACAATCCGAACGGATCGCCGCTCACGACCGTCATAGGGCCGAGGGTATATTGCCCGCGCCGTGTGCAAATCGTGGCCGTTGACCACCGGTAGCGGCGGCGCGGCATCAG
>JAFGTJ010000104.1 GCA_016934195.1 Anaerolineae bacterium
GCGGGATATCATGCCATCCGAATCGCCGGTCGCGCTGATCACCCGGTCTACATCTGGATCGGCGCGCAGGGCGTTGAAATTCGGGACGCGGCGCACCTGTGGGGCCTGGATACCAAACAGGTCAGCGCTGCTTTGGGAATCACGGACAATGCCTGGGCCATGACCATCGGTATCGCCGGGGAAAATCTCGTGAAGTTCGCCGCCGTCCTCACCAGCGACGGTCACGCGGCGGGGCGTACCGGCATGGGAGCCGTCATGGGATCGAAGCTCCTGAAAACCATTGTGGTCGAACCGCCGCCCCGCAGTCCCAACGGACGTAACAGCGCTGCCGGTCAACTCGCACGCCAATACGCCCTCAGTATCCGCCAATCGGAACGCTACGACCTGTACGCCACCTACAGCAACGCCGCTTATCTCAACTGGACCAACGACACCGGGCTGCTTGGTACGCGCAATTTCCAGACCGCCCAATTCGAGCGAGTGGACCGGCTCGACGGCGTGGGTTTCATGCAGTATGTGACTAAACACAAAACCTGCCACCGCTGCGCCGTCCACTGCCGCGCCGAGGTGCGGATCGATCACGGGCGGTATGCGCGCTTGATCGGCGACCGCCCCGACATCGAGCCGCTGATGGCGTTTGGCCCCCGGATCGGCGTGGACGATCTCGAAGCGGTGTTATACCTGTACAATCTGGTAAACGAACTGGGCCTGGACGTGATCTCGACCGGCGGCGTGGTGGCCTTTGCCATTGAACTGTTCGAGCGCGGCATCCTCACACCGGAAGATACCGGTGGTTTGGTGCTGAAATGGGATGACGTAGACACGGTGATCGAATTGATTCACCAGATCGCGCGGCAAGAAGGGTTCGGCAAAATGCTGGCCCAGGGCGTGCGCGATGCCGCGCACCTGATTGGACGCGGGGCGGAACACTACGCGCATCACAGCAAAGGGTTGGAACTTCCGGGCTACGATCCACGCGGCGCACAGGGCACCGCGCTGAGCTTCGCCGTCTGTAACCGGGGGGCCGACTACGCCAGCATCTATCCCTCGCAAGAATTCTTCTGGACGCCCGAACAGGCGCAGCAGGTTCTCGGCAGCGCCCAGGCCGTTGATCCGCTTTCGCCTGCCGGGAAAGGCGCATTAGTGCGGTACGCCTCGATTATCTCCGCCGTGCTGGATGGGCTGGGGATTTGCAAAGTGCCGGTGCTGTCGGTGCTGGGCGACTTCAGTTTGGGACCCGAAGCCGAACTGGCCTCGGCCATTACGGGCTGGGACCTGACACCGGAGCGGTTATTCGAGATTGGCCGCCGAATCATCAACGCCGAACGGTTGCTTAACCTGTCCTACGGCCTGTCCTACAAGGACGATACGTTGCCCACCATGTTTTTACAGACGCCGCTTGATTCCGGTCCGGCAAAGGGCAAAACGGTAGCGCTGGATGAGATGGTCCAGGATTTCTACGCCGCGATGGACTGGGACGAGCAAGGTATCCCACGCGACGAAGCATAACCCGTCTTTTTTACCGAGAACCTGGAAATCGGCTCCTGTAAACCGACAACTACGCTATCAATACCCTCGCCCAAAATGAAGGCGCGTAGGGCTTTACCTTTCGGCACCCGATGCTGTGCATGAAACGGGATCGCATATTATCTGCAACAAATAGCTCAAGAAACCGTTAGCCCGGCAATCGTGGACACAGCCCCATTCGAGTCCAGTGTAAAGAGCGCTTGCTGATCCGCCCAGGACACAACGTAGTCCCCTAAAAAGCCGTTAAACCGCACGTTGCCCGCACCGTCTGTAACCATTTTGGTTGGCGCAAGCCACCACTCGCCCTTGACCAGATTCATCAGGGCGTCATAGGCCGGTTTGGGAGAGAGGTCACGGCGAAGATAGCCGGACGGGGCATTTAACCACCCGCCATCGCGCAGCCCCCAATTGGTGATCCCTTCCACCATAGGGTTAGCGAACAGGATTTTGTAGAATTCCACGACTTCCGCAGCCTGACGCGCTTCGCCCTCCGGCGTGGTCGGCCAATTATCAACTTTGTGATCGTTGAGATCGACGATCTCAGGTGGCATGAGATCGCCTGACACCAGTGTGGCTTCCGTGAAGTGAATCGGCAGGCCGAAATGGTCGTAGCGTTCGAGGACACGGTACATTTTCTCCGCGCCCCAGTATCCCTGGTGCATATGGGACTGAATGCCAATTACATCGATATCGATACCGGCTTCGAGGCAGCCTTCAATCAGGATTTCATAGGAAATCGACGTGTCAAAATCGTTCAGGAGCAAGGTTGCACCCGGATTCGTGGATCGAGCAGCCTCAAACATGGTCCGAACAATGCCAATGCGACCGAGGTCTTTGGCGATCCGTGTGATGCCATTATCGTACTTATCAAAAATGGGCATGATGACGGCTTCATTGATCACGTCCCACATATCAATGAGGCCAGCGAAATCGGCCACGTCGCGGTGAATGCGCGCGATCTGAGTCTGGAGAATTTCCTCGTTGGACAGCGCCATCAGCCAATCTGCCGTGACCGTATGCCAGCACAAGGGGTGTCCCTTGACCGTACATCCCCGTTCTACAAACCACCGGGCCGCATTGAGAATCCGTTGAGTGTCTGGTTTTCCGCGTTTTGGCTCAAAACGTCCCCAATAAAAAGGCAGCGTGATAAAGTTATAGAGATCAAGCAGGCGTTGGTTAAATTGTTCAGCATGAACTTTTTCTTCGCCTGCAAGCTCATCATTCGCCAGCGGTATCATTTCAAAGCCGGTGCATCCAAACAGGAATTTATGATCGCGCTGGGCGACTTCAACCTCCTGGTTGGCGAGCGGCGTCTGATCCTTTTTTAAGACAGTCAGTGTGACATCGGCGGTTCGGTTGTTTTTGATCTGCGCATCCAGATTATTGCCGGTGTTTTGCATACCAATTTCTCCCTGTACGAAGACTATGTGTTTTTCGTTCCATTTGTAGAGCTATCTACTGACTCGCCAACCACACAGAAAAGACGGTTCCGTGACCAATGCCCTCGCTGAATACCTCAATGTGTCCTTTGTGGCGGTCAATAATTTCCTTTGCTATCGAAAGACCAAGCCCGGTTCCCGGCGTGTTGGAATCGCGCCCTGCCGTACCCCGGAAGAAACGCTCAAAAAGGCGACCCTGTTCGTCCGGCGCAATACCTGCCCCGGTGTCGCTGACGCTGAACCCGGCCCACTGGCTGCCGCCGGTAATCCGTTTTAGCAAACGCACCGTGATCTGGCCGCCAGAGGGTGTATAGGTCAACGCATTGGTAAACAAGATGCTCAAAACCTGCTCCATCAAGCGCTGGTCCATCTCGACAATAACCGGGGCGGTTTCCACTTCCAGGGCCAGGGTGATGCTTTTCTCCGAAGCCAGCGCCTCACGGTCGGAGGCAAATCGCTTCAGCAATTCGCTGAGATCGCTGCGCTTCAATACGATCCTCTGACGATTTTGATCCAGCCGCGAGAGCATGAGCAGCGCCTCAATCAAGTTCTCCAGGCGGTCGGTTTCGCGCCGCAGAACGTCGATGTAGTGGTCGGACTTTTCAGGAATACTGCTCAGCAGCCCGTGATAGAGCCTGATATTGCTGATCGGCGTGCGCAGTTCGTGCGACACATTCGATACAAAATCATCCTTCGCGCGGCTGAGCACCTGAAGACGATCATGGGCCGTTTGCAGTTCGGCGGTGCGTTCGATAACCCGCTGCTCCAGTTCATCATTCAACCGGCGAATTTCCGCTTCTGCGCGTTTGCGCGTCACCAGATGACCGATGGTTGCCCCGTACAGGTTGAGCAGTTCAACCTGATAGGGAATCAGCGGTTTTTTCTCGAAGTAGTTATCGGCTGCCAGCCAACCGATGCTGTGATCGCCGTCCCAAATCCCCGTGATAACGTTCCACCCGCGTCCCACCACACGGTTGAAATCACCTAAAACAGCATCCTCGCTGACATAGACCGCTTTGTGATCCTCCAATATCCCAGACAGCGCCACACTATCATCTCGAGCCTGATAGCTCACGCCATGCTCAACGTGCAGTTCGCCATCAGACTCAATACCAAAGCGGCTGGCTATCGTCTGCGCCTCATTCTCAAACAACAGCAGACCCATCCGGTCATAACCCAGGTTCTGGCGTCCTAATTCAATTGCCTTGATGCAAAGCTGATCGAACGATTCGATAGACACCAGTTCGAGGCTGATCTCTTGCAAAATCTTGAGCTTCTCCTGGAATTCGCGGGTTATTGCCTCGCTTCGGCGTTGGGCTTCTTCGGCCTGCTTGCGTTGGGTAATCTCGCGGCCAATGCCAACCAATCCGATCACCTGTCCCTGCTCATCGCGCAGGGGCACTTTGGTGGTCAGAAACCAACGCCGGTTTCCCTGGGCATCGATATTCAGTTCTTCCCGGTTAATCAACGATTCGCCCGTTTGAAGAACATAAATGTCATTTGCCTTGAAGTGTTCGGCAATTTCCGGGGGATAGTAATCAAAATCGGTCTTGCCAAGCGTTTCGCCAGGGGAAGTGGCTCCCATCAGGCGCGCATCCCGCTCATTTTTGAGCGTAAAACGGCCCTGAATGTCTTTAGCGAAAATCATATCGGGGATGCTGTCAACCAATGTGCGCAGCAAATTTCGTTCGCGCGCCAGCGCTTCCTGGGCCAGTTTTCGCTCGGCGATTTCCGTCTGTAACTGGTCAACCGCCTGCTTGAGTTCACCGGTCCGGTCGGCGACACGCTGTTCCAGTTGGTCGGCGTGATCTTGCACCTGTTTCAGCAGCAGCGAGCCTTGAAGCGCGCTGCTAATCTGGGTTCGCAGTGTTTCATAGATTATCCCCTGTGAAGGACCCACTTCGAGGACCAGAAGACCCAATTGCAGCGGCCCAAAATGAAGCGGCTCCACTACCACCGGGGTTATATAGTTCGCAGGCAGCAAGTCGGGGGGGATCAGTTGTTTCGTCGGGAAGCGTATGCCTTCGGGGGGCAGATTGAGTTGCTGGTTGTCTTGATAAGCCAGGAGCAAGGTAGCCCACTCGTCGGGCAAGTCGGGATCGTCGTAAAGCGACAGGTAAAAACCACGGAAGCCCAGCGTAGGCAACTGATCGCAAATGGTGTCGAGCAGCAACCGTCTGCCAAATGACGCGATCAACGCCCCCGATGTGCGGCGCACATCCTCGATCTGTTCCTCGGTTTCGAGTCGCCGCCAGGTATAGGCGCGTTGGAGCATTTCGGTTACGAGGATACGTGCCTGATTGAACAGGGTTTCGACCAGGACCAAATTTTGACCATGTGCGCGGGATAGGGCATAACACCTGAACGTGGAGATTACATCCTGCCAGACAATCGCGTCAAAATTCGTGGTGTCAGCGCGGGCCAGCAGTGATCGCAGGATGGTCAAAAACTGTTGCGAGGTTTCAAGGGTCAGATCACCCTCAAGAAAATGAGCCAGGTCTTTGACCTGACTGAGTGGCAATTCGGCACCCTGCACGCGACTCATCAGTTCGCCGTCCAATCGTTCGGCGGGCGAAGTCACGGTATACGGGCGAATTTTTTCGTCTCCGTCGTCAACCATCCTGAGCGATCTGGGGATGCAGCCACACGACTCGCGTACAACCAACGGGGCGGGTATCAGGGTTCGAGTGGGTAAAGGCTGCCCATCCATTAACGCCAACAGCATGTCGATAGACTGGCGGCCCATTTCATAAAACGGCTGCCGTACTGTGGTCAGTGATGGGATGTTGACCTGGGCGTGACCCACATCGTCAAATCCCACAACGGCTACATCTTCAGGCACGCGCAGCCCACACGTTTTAATGGCTTTGATCGCGGCCAACGCCATATAATCCGACGCCGCGATTATCGCGTCGGGCTTCTTGTGGGAATCCTTGAACCATTCGATGATCGTTGACTGGATCGTTTCGGCGGCAACCGGCAGCGCGAACATAGTTTCAAAGATGTGATCCGGGTTGACAGGCAGGTTATAGGCGTGCAGCGTCTCCACGCCGGCGCGATAGCGTTCATCGGCGTCAGGATGCCCAACCGGGCCGCGAAGGATGCCAATACGCTGGCGGCCATGTACCTGATGAAGATGTTCAACCGCCGCACGCACGCCGTGATAGTTATCAACGGACAGGTCCGGGTATTGGGGCAACTGACCACCAACCGTCACAACGGGCATGTCCTGGTAACGGTCGAAAAAATTGTGCTCCTGGACTTCGGTAACGCCTTCCATCACGCCAGCATACCAGATCACGAGTCCGTCCACATACACATTATCGATCAGGTCAAAAAGCACCTGGGAACTGGGATGAAACGCAGGAAAAGTACCGAGGCTGATCGTTGGATAATAGAGCAGGCGCACTCCGTGTGCCTGGGCCGATTGCATGGCTCCTTGCCATAAATGAACCTGCATGGCCGTAACTAACCCGGTCCCCAATAGTCCCAGGGTTTTTGTTCGAGTGTGGCGTAGGACAGTCATGTGTGCTCTTTTGATCCGGGAATATTCGCGCTGTTGAACATTCAAAGGGCGAATTGATCAACGGATCGATCTCTCATAAAACGAAGCAGCTCGCATTCTGACAGTTGAAACAAA
>JAFGTJ010000105.1 GCA_016934195.1 Anaerolineae bacterium
CGCCCTCCCCAAAAAACAAACAGGGCGCAGCAAGCAGCGCCCCTACGAAATGTGGTCCCATTGAATTCGCCAACAACATCGAGTTGCTAGGAAAAACGGCCTCACCCCCCGGCCCCCTCTCCATTTGAAACGTTTACCCTCGCTGGCGCTCGGCTAAACTATGGAGAGGGGGGGAGAAAACAAGCAGCGGCAAACATGCAAGTCCCCCTCTCTGGCTCTGCTGGAGAGGGGGATTTAGGGGGTGAGGCCGTTTTCACCCACACATCCCAAGTCAGTAACAGGTCATTCGTGGCCCCCCAAAAATCCAAATACACCCACATTACATTTCATCTTTCATCCCGGCCCAGAATCTACTACAATATATCTATACAATTGGCACCAATCACAGCACAAGACAAGGTGGGTCTATGCGCTGGGAATTTACGCCGTATGCGGTGCCGCTGTTCATCGGGGCGCTGGTGTTGGTAGCAATTGCCTTCATCGCGTGGCAGCGGCGCACAGTCCGGGGAGCGCTCTATCTCTTTTGGCTTAGTATCACCCTGAATATCTACACCATCGGCTACGCGCTGGAACTGGGCAGCCTGGACGTGGTGGCGGTGCGATTCTGGCTGAAGTTCGAGTACCTGGGCGTGCCGTTTTCCCCGGTGCTGCTGTTGTGCCTGGTGCTGGCCTATACCAGCCACGACCGCCACCTGACGCCGCTCATGCTCACGCTGCTGCTGGCGATCCCGGCCATGACGATGCTCATGGCCTTGAGCAACGACTATCACAACCTGATCTGGAAAAACATTCACCTGGACCGTTCCAACGGCTACACCGGGACGCTCTTTACGCGCGGCATGTGGGGCCGGATCGTGTTGGTGGGCTATTCCTACCTGCTCAATGTGTCGGCGCTGATTATTTTGCTGCGCGCGACCCTGCGATCCTCCGGTTTGTACCACCGGCAGTTGGGCACGATCCTGGTCGGGATTGTGTTGGGCTTTGGCGGGAATCTCGCGCACCTGACCGGGATCGCGCCGGATGGGTTGGACCTCTCGCCGTATGGCTACAGCGGCGCGATCACGATCCTGGCGTTGGGCATATTCCAGTACCAGATGTTCGACCTGATGCCGGTGGCCCATGCGCAGGTGCTCGCCAGTATGCAGGACGCGATCCTGGTGGTCGATGCGCGCCGCCGGGTGGTCGAACTGAACGCCGCCGCTGCTGATCTGATCGGCCAGCACCGTGACGTGGCGGTCAGCCTGTTATTGGAGACGGTGCTGCCGTCCGCGCTGCGCCCGGTGGTCATACACTGCCTGGACCACGACATCGAAGACGCCGATCTGCAACTGGACCGGGCCGGGCGTCCGCAGTTCTTCGAGCTGCGCATCTACCCGCTGCACTCGCATAATAACCGGCGGAACAACAATAACTGGCAGCAGAATGTCCAGCACGACAGTGTCCAGCATGACCCTGACTCGCACAATAATGACCGGTTGGCCGGACACCTGCTGATGCTGCGCGACGTGACCGGCGACAAACAGGCCGTTGCCGAACGCGAACGCCTGATCGCCGAGCTGGACGCTTTCGCGCATACCGTCGCCCACGATCTGAAAAATCCGCTGATGGTCATGACCGGCTACAGCACTGCGCTGCAAGAGGAGCGCTGCACCATGTCCGCCGCCGACGTGGACGAGTACCTGGGCGTGATCGCCAGCACCGGGCAAAAGATGGCGAACATCATCGACGAACTGCTGCTGCTGGCCGGGGTTCGCCGGATGCAGCAGGTGGAACTCGGCCCGCTGGAGATGAGGCCGCTGGTGGCCTCGGCCCAGTTGCGACTGCTGTCCCTGATCAACGAGCGCCGGGCGCTCATCCTCACGCCGGAGTCCTGGCCGGAAGCGATGGGCTACGGTCCCTGGGTCGAGGAAGTGTGGACCAATTACGTCAGCAACGCCATCAAGTACGGCGGCACCCCGCCCCGCGTCACGCTCGGCGCGACCGTCCAGGACGGGAACTATGTGCGGTTCTGGGTCCGTGATAACGGGGTCGGCCTGACGCCGGAGCAGCAGGCCCGGTTATTCACGCCGTTTACGCGGCTGCGGCAGGTGCGCGTCGAGGGGCACGGGTTGGGATTGTCGATTGTGCAGCGCATCGTGACCCGGTTGGGCGGGCAGGTTGGCGTGGAGAGTGTGCCCGACCAGGGGAGCGAATTTTTCTTCACGCTGCCCACGTTCTTCCTGCCGGATAATTAATGGCAGCCTTGTTGCCGGGAGGCCCCCGCGTGTGCCTCCGGGCGACCGTCCGGTCATCATCAGCGGCGGGACACATGAGTCCCGCCCTATGGTTGTGCCGGGTTTATCGGGGCGGTTACTGCACCGCCCATACCTCCACCGCCTGACCGTATCCCCCCGACCCGAACCACACGCCGTCGGTGCTAAACGCCACGCCATCCACCGCCGCCGGGGATGTCCCCAACTGCGCGCGCAGGGTCGCGGTTGAGAGCGCCCACAGCCGGATCGCGCCGTCCGCGCCCGCCGTCGCCACCAAATCCCCGGCGGGATTGAAGGCCAGCGCCAGGATTTTGGTCAGGCTGCCTTGTGGCAGGGTCGCCACCAGCGAACCGCTGCCGCTCCATATCCAGACCGTGCCATCGCCCGCGCACAGAAACGACTGCCCGCTTCCGGCGATCAGCGCCCCGCCGGGACTGACCGCCAGCCCGTCGATCCAACCGCTGTGACCGGCTAACTCGGTGATTTCCGCGCCGCTGCTCACCTCGTAAAACGTGATCCCGCCGCCGCCCAGCGCGCAGTCCTGGCCCTGGGTGGCAATGACCAGCGTGCCGTTATTGATCAGGACCACGCCGCTGACCGGGCCAAACACCTCGATCCCGGCCAGTTCCGCCCCGCTGCCGATTTCCCACACCCGCGCTAACCCGGCCAGCCCGCCCGCCGCTTCGGGATTCACGCCGCCGGACGCAATCCGCGATCCGTCCGGGCTGAAGGCCACGTAATCGGCCTGCGCGCCGTGCGCGTAGCTGGCAAGTTCCGCGCCAGTATTCACGTCCCACAGCCGGATCGTGCCGTCCCAACTGGACGACGCCAGCCGCGATCCGTCGGGACTGAAGGCTACGTCCGTCACGCGGTCGGTGTGTCCGGCCAATACGTTGACCTCGCGGCCCGTCGCGGCGTCCCATACCCGCACCGTCCCGTCGCGGCTGGACGAGGCGAGCCGGGTCCCGCCGGGGGCAAACGCTACCCCCGTGATCGCGCCGCCGTGCCCGCTCAGCGCTTCGACCCGCACCACGCCCCCGGCGGTCTGCGCGGTGATGGGTGAATACGGCGAGTAGACGGTATCGTTGCCGGTATCCGTATCGCCGCCGGTATTGGACCCCTGAGTCGGCACGGGCGTATAGGTGGCGGGACCAAAACTGACGGTGATATCCGTGTAGGTCTGGTTATTGGTTTCGTTGCTTTCCGTCACCGCGTACTGATCATCGACCGTGACCAGCAGGCGCACCACGCCCGGCGTCCTGAAGGTGTATGACAGGCCGCTCAGGGGAACCAGGGTCCGTCCCCCCGCGCCCAGGTCCACCACGTCGTGGAATTCGATATCGCCGTCCGGCCTGAGAATCGCCACGCGGAAACGACCGGAATCCTGGCCGCCCACGTTTTCCACCTCGATCACGTAAGTGGCGGTGAACGTGCCGTCCGCGCCCAACTGCACCTGGACCGGGCCTGTCAGCAGACTCAGCCGCAGATCGGGTAGAGTCGGAGTAGCGGTCGAGCCGGGTTGAGTCGGCTGCGGTGTTGCGCTGGGAACCGGCGTCGGCGTGGCCGGGACCGGCACGGGTTGGAGGCGGCTGCAATCGCCCAACTGCGCGGTATAGGCCGCGCTGGTCCAGCCGGTGCTGGTGCCCCAGATCACGCGCCACCAGCGTTCCCCGCTGTCGTTGATCGCGTAGCCGGTGATCTGCGGTTCGTCTCCCAACTGGAAATACAGGATGATGTCATACGCGATGCTCGGCCCGGTGCGCAGCCGCAGCTCGGTGACATTGACGCGCGCGCGGCAGGTGGGATTGTATTGGGTTGGCGAGGGCGGCAGGACGGTCATCGTATTGGCCGCGCCGCCGCTGCCGGGATCGAGTTCGGCCAGGACCGTCACGGTGCGCTGCACGCGCGGGCCGGAGATATTGTTGCTGTACGCCTGGACCGCTAACACAATCGTCCCGGCCTGGGTCGGCGTATAGTCCAGAATCACGCTGAAATCGGTCGCGTTGAGGGCGTCCGGCGA
>JAFGTJ010000511.1 GCA_016934195.1 Anaerolineae bacterium
GGCGGTCTTGGTGATGGCATACGCCACGCGGCCCGGTTGGGGCGGCATGTCCTCGGTGATCACGTTGTCCTGACGCCGGAATCCGTATACGGCAATCGAACTGACATGCACCAGCCGCCGGACGCCTGCCGCGCCCGCTGCCGCAGCGACGTTCCGAGTCCCTTCGACGTTGGCGCGCTGCTGTAGATCGGGTGGGCCGCTGGTTGCCGCCGCGCAGTGGATCACCACGTCGCAGCCTGGCATGACTTCGCGCATCCGGTCGGCGTCGGTGATGTCGCCGGGGACGATTTCCACGCCGGGCAGATCGCGCAGCGGGGCGGCTTTTTCCGGTGAGCGGGCCAGCGCGCGGATTTGTGCGCCTTCCGCAGCGGCGCGGCGCACGACCACACCGCCCAGGAATCCGGTCGCGCCGGTGATGAGGATAGTGGACATGAGGTGTCTCCTTGTGCCGATTTACCTCACCCCCTGCTCCCTCTCCACACGCAGAGGGGGGGAGACTCGGTTACACATCTGATTGCAGGGGGTGAGGTTTTTTTGTTCGCTACTCCGCCGCGACCAGGATCGGAATCAGGCTCAGGCCGCTGGAATCGGGCAGCAGCAGCAGGTCGTACACGCCCCGCGACTCGAAGATTACGTCCGGTACGGCCAGCGCCAGGATGCCGCTGTCGGATTCTTCGATCAGGATGGTGTAGGTCCCTGCCGAGATGATCACCGTGTCGGAGGGCACGCCGAACCGCGCCCGGTCGGTGAGCGCTTCTACCACCGGGGTCGGTTCCCCTTCGGGCGATGTGCCCGTTTCCGCGCCGGGTTCGTCCAACGTCACGGTGTCCGGCTGGCGGAAGATGGTCAGGTCCGGTTTGTTGGGCGCGGCGTGTAATACGCGCAGGCTCGCCTGTTGGCCGGGCACATCGTAGGGCAGGTCGGGCACCAGTTCCAGTCGGGGACCGTTGTCATCGCGGAAGACGAACAGCGTCAGGATACCGGGTCCCGGAATGTTGAGCGGCGCTTCGATCAGGACCGTGCCGGTGCTGGTGGCGCGGATTGTGACGATATCGGGTACGCCGTCGCTGAATTCGGTGTAGGGCGTGCCGGTGCCCTGTTCAACGGCGTCGAAGACTCGCGCGCCGTCGAAATCCACGTCAATCGGGGCGTTGGCGTCCAGCCCGTGGATCACGCGGATCGAGACGTCGCCCAGCGGCACGGATGATCCATTTCCTGCGGGCGCGTCCGGTGCGGTGGCGGTATCATCAATACCGACCTCCGTATCGAATACGAACGGGGTTGCGTCCGGCACGCCGGTAAACACGATGGTATAGGCGTGCCCGGCGATCCAATCGCGCGGTTCAAGCCGGTCAATTGCGCCTTCCTGGTTATCGCCCGAATGCTGGAACAGGAATTCGGTATTGCCCGCGCCGATCAGGGTGGGGCGGGTGGCGGTGCCAAACGAGATCGGTTGTAGTTCGGGCAGCAGCCCGCCGTAGGTTCCGATGCTGGCGCGAATACTGCTGGTGGCGGCGTGTACGAAGATGAAACGTGCCATATCGGGGGGCGTGCCGGTCAGATCGGCGTCCACCGTGACGACCCGCAAGCGGTTGACTTCGTCCAGCAGCACGATTTCCAGCGGCTTGTTGGGGATGAGCGTCACGCGCTTGATCAGCAGCGGCCCGGCGTCGGGATTCCCGGCGGGCAGTACGCGCAGATCGTAGCCCAGGGACCGGAATGAGTCCCAGTCCGTGCCGTTCCCGAAGCTCAGCGCTTCCGCGACCAGTATGTCGCCCAGGTAAACGTCCACATCGGGCAGGTTGGGCGAGGCGTGGATCACGCGGGCGGACGTGACATCGTGTGTCTGGGAGAAAAAGCTGATCGTATCATACGTGCCCGCCTCGGCATCGCCCAACAGCAGTAGGGTATAGGCGCGGCGCTCAGACAGGTTCATGTCCAACGAGGTGAGCGAGTCCGGGCCGCTGGTGAAGCTCAGTGTATGCGGGCCGGAGGCGATTTCCAGCGGGCCGCCAGTGCCACCGTAATCCAGTGCCGGGAGCAGGGTGCGGCCCTGGTCCTGCAAGGTGAAGGCCGCGCCGCGCGGCACAGCATGGATCACGCTCAGGCGGGCGGTATTGCCCGGCAGGGGATCAAGCGTTTCGTGGTACAGAATCACCTGCGGATCGTCCGGCGAGCCGACCAGGATGGCGACGGCGCTTGTTCCGGTATCCAGCGTCAGCGGGTAAGCCAGCAGCAGCGGATCGGTGTCGGGATCATCGCCGGTCAGCGCTGCGCGCAGCAGGTAGTTTCCGGCGGTGTAATTCAGCGGCGCGGCGTGGAATTCGCCCTGCGTGAAGCCCCAGCCGATCTGTTCACCGTCCAGGTAGAGGTCAACAGCGGGTAATTCCGCGCTGGCATGGACCACGCGCAGCCGCGCCTGGGTCAGCGGATCGGGATCGGTGCCCGGTTGGGGCATCGGCGTATGGCGCGGGGTGGGGATGGGGGTAGGCGTCTCGGCGAGAGTCGGCGCGGTGGTAGGGGCGGGCGGGGTATCCGGCTTGTTGTCGTCGCCTCCGCAGGCGGTCAGCGCCAACGCCAGCAGCAGTACGATCAGGAACAATACAGTCACACGTCGCATAGTGGGTCCTCCCGGTGTGTAGCATCATGTGTATTGTACCGGGTCTGGCGGAGAGGGGATAGCGGTACGTCGTTCCTAAGCCGTTCCTAAGCAGTAGGGGCCTGCTTGCCGCGTCCCCCGGAAAAAGAAAAAGGGCGCAGCAAGCAGCGCCCCTACCGGGCTTGTTCACCGAAAAGTCCGCCGCCAACGGCCAGGGGGGACAGCCGTCGGACAGCGGACTTTTTAGCCCGTGTTTCGGGAAATTGCTGGTTATTTCCCGGCTTTGACCGTGATCTGGCGCGGCTTGACCGCTTCGGACTTGGGCAGCATCAGGGTCAGCACGCCGTCCTTAAACGATGCTTCGACCTTGTTGTGATCGATGGGCGTGTTGATGTTAAGCGTGCGCTCGAACTTGCCGGTAGGCCGTTCCAGCAGGACGTATTTCCGGTCCTCGGCCTGTTCGCGCTGGATTTCGCCCCGGATGGTCAGTTGGTCGCCTTCCAGGGTAATGTCCAACTGGTCGGCGTTGAGTCCTGGCACGTCGGCGCGAATGACAATCGCTTCGTTGGTGATGTAGGCGTCCATCGGCAGCAGCCACGCGCCCGTCCCACGCGATTCTGAACCACGCGCGAACGTTTCATCCAGCATCCGGTCGACCGCCTGCTTCATGGTGATCATGTCACGAACGGGGTCAAAACGAGTAATGCGTGTCATGGAAAAACCTCCTACATTTTGCTACACATGAGCGTTCCATATGGTGACTGTAGGATATCACGCCATCGCAAGAACAACGTTAATGCACTATAGGCATTATATTAGACAGTGTAGGCGTTACATTAGACGGTCTTTTTCCCTGGGACTGACCACTTTCCGTAATCTCAAAAAATTCGCGCAGAAGTTTGCAGGTGTAGCCAACACGGGGAGTTTCGGTGTGAGGGAACCCCTTGTGAGCTTTGCGAGTTGATCAAAACATTACTCGTGGTTGATAGGACATTTTTCGACCGCTATAACCAAAGACCCAATGAGGTGCTATCCATCATCGGGTCGAATGCGGCAGGATTTATCTGATTAAACTAGGCCATCCCGTTTCTAAGCTGACGGGGCTTTCATCTTATCGAGCCATTCAATGGCCGGCTCGACTGCTGTGAAAACCATCATACGTAAGCCAAGATTAAACAGAATGTCAATCACAGGCGCTAATGTTCCAGCCGCCGCCAGGTCCTGTGGTACGACATTGGCCCAATATTTCCAACCGGCCTGCAAGGTTCTCGGTTGCCAATCATTGATTGACCACTCATTGCCTTCTTGAGTCAGCGTGTCGTTTTTGCGGTCATCGGACAGCCACTTGCAAACCTTGTATTTTTTCAGCGCGTCCGTTCCAGCATTGAGCGCTTCTTTAAATACCGCCACCTGATCACTCATGGGTTGATGAATGACATGATATATCAACTCGTTATCAGGCCAGTATTCAACTGTGATGTATTCCGAATCATAGACCGTGATTTTTGACATAATTTACCTTCCTTGTCTTTGGTATTTCTTAACTATAAATCAACGATTTGGAATTGTCAAGAGTCTTTAGCGCAGCCACAGGACTGAATCATTGAAACTAAATTTTTACCGTAGAGAACGCCGAGAGTGTGGGGGAGAGAAAAGAAAAAAGGTTTTTTCTCTTAATTTTTTTTGTCTCCGCGAACTCCGCGACCTCTGCGGTGATCGTTTTATTCGAATGAGTCAGCCCTATCTTTTGCCCGCCCGCGCTTGACAAACCCCTCGCGTACAGGTTATAGTGTGGTTAATTGAGAGCGCTTTCA
>JAFGTJ010000512.1 GCA_016934195.1 Anaerolineae bacterium
ATGAGTCTCACGCTGGACGAACTCGATCCCGATTGGCTGTTTGCCATGCTGGACGATCTCGCCGCCAAAACCGACGAACCGTTCCGGCAGGTCAAGGCCGAAATGGACGCCGAACTGAGCGCCCGCTTTGGCATTCCGGCGGCGGACCTGATGCCCTGGCACTACGCCGAACCGTTCTTCCAGCAAGCGCCCATGATCGGCGATCTGGACTTCAACGCGCTGTTCGAGGGCAAGGATATGGTCGCGTTGGGACTGGCAACCTATGACGGGATCGGGATGGACGTGCGCGATATCCTGAATCGCAGCGATCTGTTTGAGCGCGAAGGCAAGGATCAGCACGCCTTTTGCATGGACGCCGACCGCGAAGGCGATATCCGCGTCTTGTGCAACCTGTCGCCCACGCTGCGCTGGATGGACACCTTGCTGCACGAACTGGGCCACGCCGTTTATGACCAGTACATCGCGGAAGACCTGCCCTGGCTGCTGCGCACCATCCCGCACATCCTCAGCACCGAGGCAATGGCCCTGCTGATGGGCGCGCTCACGCTCGATCCCGAATGGCACGCGCAGGTATTGGGCGCGTCCGAAGAAGACGCACAAAAAGCGGGCGCAGCCGGTCACAAACGAATGCGGCTGGACGAACTGATCTTCGCCCGCTGGGTGATGGTGGTCGTCAACTTCGAGCGCCTGCTGTACGAAGACCCGTCCCAGGACCTGGATGCCGCCTGGTGGGAACTGGTCCAGAAATACCAGTTCATCACCAAGCCCGAAGGCCGCGAATCCAAACCCGATTGGGCCACCAAGTACCACATCGCGCTGGCCCCCGCTTACTACCAGAACTACCTGTTGGGGCGCATGATGTCCTTGCAGTGGCGCGGCTGGCTGGATGAAAATGTCGGCGGGATCGTGGGGCGTCCGGCGGCAGGCGATTTCTTCAAGGAACGGATTTTCGCTCCCGGCGCGACTCAGCACTGGAATGATGCTTTGGAAGCCGCGACCGGCGAGAAGCTCAACCCGGATTATTTCGCGCAGGCGTTCGCGGGGTAAACACGCTCGCCGCGTGTGATTTTTTGTAGGGGCGTATAGCCATACGCCCCTGACGCGCCTCTGAGACTGTAGGGCTGAGACTGCCTCACGGAGAACTGTAGGGCGGGACCTATACCCATGTGTCCCGCCGCCGCCGGAGGCACACACAGGTGCCTCCCTACGGTCCTGCGGCCTGAACTGCGCCCAATTTCAGGGTGAGGTCTTTCGCGCAAAACAATAAGTGGGACCAACTCATGCAATACCTCTACATCAGCTACCCCGATTCCGAATACGATCTCGCTCACCGTCTGGCCGCAGACCTCCAGGCGGCGGGCTACATGGTCTTCATCGACACCGTGACCGAGCCGGGCGGGATGGCCTGGGCCAACGAAACCCGCCACGCGATCCGGGATGCCGGGGCGATCCTGATCATCTTCACGCCGGACGAAGGGCGGCGGGCCGGAGTGCGTCACGAAAGCGTGCTGGCAAACCGCCGTAACAAACCGGTTTACGTGCTGCGGCGCTCACCCGGCGACCTGCCGCGCTACCTGTCCGACGCTGCCGAAATTGACTTTACCGGGGAATACGAAGCCGGGTGGGAAGCGCTGCACGCCGCGCTGCCGTCCGCCCATACCCTGTTCCACACCCCGACCCCGGTCCCGCCGCGCCGCCCACGCCGTCCCCCGCACCGGCCCAACTGGAGGTTGTGGGCGGCCTGGACGCTGGCGGGGATTGTGCTGTTGGTAGCGCTGGGAATCGCATTCGGCGTAATTCCGCTATAATTACAGAATGGGACGCAGATGAACGCAGATAAACACAGATAAAAAACAAACACTCCGTATGCATCTGCGTTTATAGTAGCCCCTATCCCTCAATGCGCCTCCGGCGCGCGCGCCCTTTCCCCACAAACGGAGAAAAGGGGAGCAGGCTGCGCAGGCAAGTCCCCTCTCCGCCAGCGCAGCGCAGGGGGGAGGGGATTTAGGGGAGGGACTAACAAACCCGTGTACACCAAAGAGGCCGCGTATGGACCGAACCGTGCCCAAAACGGGCAGCGAAGAAATCGAACTCTATATCCGTACCATCTACTCCTTGCTGCGGTCCAGCCATGCCGTGCAGTTGGACGCGCTGGTCGAAGCGCACCTGACCATGAATTCTTCGCTGCACGTCAACGCCCGCCACCCGATCCCGGATGCGTCGGCCCTGTTTTACGCGATCCTGCGCCTGCCCCCGTGCATCGCTGATATCAAGGTCGTGGTGATGGGGCAAACCGATCTCGTATTCGCGGAACACGGCTATTCCGACGTGGACTCCTGGGAATACGTGACCGCGCCCGGACGCCGCCGCCGCACCACCTACGACGGCGATCACACGCTGGCGGCCTACATCGCCAGCCGGTCAGACATCGACGACCTGATCCCGATCCTGGTCGCTTACCAGATCGAATGGAACAAGCTGCACGAACTGCTGCAATCGGTATCGGTCCAGGCGTTACTGGCTGCTTACAGCGCCGATGCGTCCCTGGCCCGTACCACCGAACTCGCCCGCGCCCTGGATATGCAGCCGGACGATCTCAGCCGCCTGCAAGAAGCCTGGGGCCAGCACATGATCCCCACGCTGCACAAGATCACGCGCGCGCCCAAACGCTTTGCGATCCGACTGCTGGCCGGGACCTACATCAACTACCAGCGCGCCACGTCGATCTGGTGGCATAACGCCCGGCATGGCGTGCGCCCGGTGCGGATCGAACAACGCCCGGTGTATTTCGTATCCAGCAACGTCCACGCCATCCCCAACCTGCTGACCGGGTTCGCGCTGCGCGAGGAGGACGACATCTTCGCGTTCATCGAGCGAGCGGGCGATCCGGGCCTGAAAGCGGAATACGATTACGTGCGCGTGCGCGAGGAACTGAATAACAAAAACAATTTCCTGTACTACGCGCTGCGCCGGTACGCCGTCACCCCCGGCGTCGATGCGCGCCGCGAAGCCGAAGAAGCCGAACTCGGCCTGATGCGGGTGCCGAGCCTGCACGGGTTTGATATCGAAGCGCAGGTCGTTGATCTGAGCAAACTCGACGTGGATCGCATGGACCCGCGCCTGATCTGCGGTGATACCGACACCATGCGGCAGTTGGCCCGCAGCAACGCCCTGATCGTCAACATCGACTACCCGCTAGGCATGGCGGCCTATCACCTGCTGGCGAAAGTCAGCCAGTACGTCTCGCAGATGCGCGGCATTTACGTGATCGGCAAAGCGGCCACGCTCAACGCCCGCGTCGGCGACGTGATGATCGCCAACGTGGTATACGACGAGCACAGCCAGAATTCGTACCTGTTCGGCAACTGTTTCAACGCCTCCGACCTGCTCCCCTACCTGACGCGCAGCAGCGTACTCGATAACCAGAAAGTGGTCACGGTGCGCGGGACGTTTTTGCAAAACGCGCAGTACATGGACGTGTTTTACCGCGAGGGCTACTCGGTGGTGGAGATGGAATCCGGCCCGTATCTCTCCGCTGTCTACGAGATGGTGCGCGCCCAACGTCACCCGGTAGACGAGATCGTGAACCTGTATATCGCGCCGTTCGATATCGGGTTTTTGCACTACGCCAGCGACAACCCGCGCCACGAAGGGAAAACCCTGGGATCAGGCCGTCT
The DNA here is from genome assembly GCA_016934195.1 of Anaerolineae bacterium. Classification (GTDB taxonomy): domain Bacteria; phylum Chloroflexota; class Anaerolineae; order Aggregatilineales; family Aggregatilineaceae; genus JAFGTJ01. The sequence continues at coordinate 3,678 of JAFGTJ010000512.1, forward strand.
GAGCTACCTGGGCGCGGAACCTACCTATGCCGCCGCGATTGCCACGCTGCGCCGCATTTTTACGATGGAATTGGCCCGGCTGTGCGAACCGAACTGTCCCCCGCCAGCCGATAAAAATACACGCTTAGCAGCAGAGGATGCGGTAGGAGGAGATGGTGCAGGTCCTTGACGCGATCAAACGGAATCGTTCGATCCGGCGATTCACCGAACAGCCAGTAAGCCGCACCGAGATCGAGCAAATAGTGAATGCCGGGCGGCTGGCCGGGTCGGCCAAGAACCGCCAGCCCTGGACGTTTATCATCGTGACACAGCGCCCGACGCTGCATGTGCTCGGTGAGTGTGGTCCCTGGTGCGGGCATTTGACGGGCGCGGCGTTCGCGGTGGTGCTGACGGTTCAGAATTTAATGGACCCGCCGACGCTCACGACCCCATTTGACCTGGGCCGCGCCAGCCAGAATATGATCCTGGCCGCGTGGAGCCTGGGGATCGCCTCGTGCATGGCGACGATCTACGAACCGGAAAAGGCCCGTATCGCGCTGCGCATCCCTGACGATCATGACGTGCCCTGGGCGATCTCGTTTGGCTACCCGCATCCCGACGCCGATCCGCGCCAGCGTCCGCCGCGCCTGACCGGGCGCTTGTCGCTCAATGAGGTGATCCGCTGGGAGCGGTGGGAGAAATAGGCTCCTCACCCCTATACTATAATGGTACAGTAACCCACTGCTATTCTAGAGGAGCATTTTTTGATGCGTTTCCGTACCGCCCTGATCGTGACCTTGATGCTGTTAACACTGCTGCCCGGCTTAACCGCCATCGCCCAGGACGAACCGCAAGCGTTTCCGCCGGAGGTCGTGGCGGAGATACAAGCGGCAATGGACGATCTGACCATGAGCGGACTCCCACCCGGCATGACCGTATGGATCGACGCGCCGGAGTACCAGTTCGCGGGGGCAAGTGGTTTCGCGGACCTCACACACGAAATCCCAATGTCGCCGGATGGCGCGTTTCGCATTGGCAGTATCACCAAGATGTTCACCGCGACGGTAATTGTCCAGCTTGCGGAGGACGGCGTGCTGACCCTGGACGATCCGCTGGCGCTGTGGCTGCCGGAGGTAGCCGATCAACTGCCCTATGGCGACCAGATCACGCTGCGCCACCTGCTCACGCACACGTCCGGTTTGTTTAACATCGTCGAACACGACGCTTACTGGGCTGATATCTTCACTGAGGCGACCATCGATGAGGATGCCGGGATCGTGACGCTGGCCTGCGTCCAACGGGACCCCTACGACACGCTCGCCCGCTACGTCTATGGGAAAAATGCCAACTTTGAGCCGGGGGCACGGTGGAGCTATAGCAACACCAACTACACGCTGCTCGGCATGGTAATCGAAACGGCGGCGGAGATGCCGCTCGCAGAGGCGTATCGCACGCACATCTATGAACCGCTGGGCATGACGTCAACGTTCCTGGATTGCTACGAAGACCCGGTGATTGACGTGGTACACGGTTATACGGGATTTGGGGACACCATGACCGATGTCACGGAACTGCATGAATCCATCGGGTGGTCGGCGGGCGGCATGGTCTCCACTGCCCCAGACCTGATCGCCTTCGCGCGCGGGTTATTCAGTGGAGCGCTGTTTGACGATCCAGAGTCGCTGGCCGCGATGACAACACCCGCCCCCGGCAGCGCCTACGGTCTGGGCATCATGATCGATGCGACATATATGGGACATGCGGGCTATATTGCCGGTTTCCGAACGCTGCTACATTATGCGCCTGAGTTCGATACGGTCGTGGTGATGCTCTACAACAACGATGCCGCCGATCCCGAACAGGGCCAGGCGGATGTGTTGAATCCGACGCTCCCGCTGCTGCGCGCGGAGGATTGAGGCACTACAACACAACCTCACCCCCTTTCCCCTCTCCAACCGAGTTAGAGAGGGCCGACCAGAGGTCGGGGTGGGGGGGGTGAGGTTTTTTCGCCCACAAATCACGCCAACCCCGCCAGCGCGACCGCCTCCGGCAGCAGGTCGAGCACATCGCCCGCCGTGACACTGGCCGCCGATCCCGACAGCAGCTCGGCCCGTGCCCCGGCCAAACCGTGAAGCCAACCACCCGCCACCGCCGCATCAAACGGATCGAGTCCCTGCGCCAGCAGTCCCACGATGGACCCGGCCAGCACGTCGCCGGTCCCGGCGCTCGCCAGCGCGGACGTGGCAAACGGTAGCAGCGCGGTCCGGCCATCCGGCGCGGCGATCACGGTGAACGCGCCCTTCAGCACCACGATACAGCCCCATTCGGCGGCTTTGGCTTGAGCCAAGTTCAGCCGGTCGGCATTCACAGCGCCGGTATCCAGTCCCGCCAGCCGCGCGAATTCGCCGGGGTGCGGCGTCAGGATCGTATGGGGCGGAACCAGCGCGGCCCAATCATCCATGCCCGCCAGCAAATTCAGCCCGTCAGCGTCAATCACCAGCGGCGGCAAATCGGCGCGCGCGCCGGTCGATTCAACATCGTCCGGTTGGGCGGGCACAAAACCAATCGCCCGCGAATGCTTGACTTCCTCCTGGGGCCGCAGCAGTTCGCGCATAAATTCACCGGTCACGTCCTCGCGCCCCAGGCCGGGACCCACCAGCAGCGCGTCATACTCCGCGATCTCCTTGCGCAGCACGCGCACCGCCGCCTCGTTCAGCACGCCCATGTTGTGCGGCAGCAGCACCCAGGTCGCTTCCATCAGCATCCCGGCCAGCGTGGGCACGATCACCTGCGGCGCGCCGACCGTCACCAGCCCGGTTCCCACGCGGTAGGCGGCGTGACCCGCCAGGACCGGCGCGCCGATGTAGTTCAGACTCCCAGCCACGACCATCGCCTTACCGAACGTCCCCTTATGGCTGTCGCGTGGACGTTCCGGCAGCCGCGCCGCGACCGCCGCCGCATCAACCAGCTCCAGCGGGATCGTGTCCAGTTCGGCCAATCCGTCCGGCAGGCCAATCCCGGCGATATGCAGCGTCCCAACCAGTTCCGCGCCGGGAAATACGAACAAACCCGGTTTCGCCGCCGCAAACGTGATCGTCTCGCAGGCGGGAATCGCGTACTGATCCGCCTGCCCGGTATCGCAGTCCAGCCCGCTCGGACAGTCCACCGCCACCACGACCGGCCCAAACTCCGGCGCGATTTCCGGCGGCGCGGCGGGCGTCACGAACGGCGCTTCGGGCGGAATCTGGGATTCGGCAGTCGCGGCGCGCACGATCTGCATCACCTTCGACGCATCCCCCCGCACCGGGAGTCGTAAACTCGTGCCGAACAGCGCATCGACCACCACGTCCGCGCCGCTGAGCCAGTCCCGCAGCGTGGCGTAGCCGGTCGGTTTGTCCTCGGCATTGGTGATCGGGCACACGCCCGCCGCGCGCGCCGCCGCGAAGACCGGATCATCGTCGCCCCGTTCCTTGAGCAAAAACGCGCTCACCCGGACCGGCTGGCCCAACCGGGCGGCATCCTCAATCAGTACACGCCCGGCGACCAACCCATCGCCGCCGTTGTTGCCGGGACCCACCAGGATCACGACCTGCGGGTCCGGCAGACCGCGCACAATCTGTTTTACCCGTTCCGCGACGGCGCGCCCGGCCCGGTCCATCATGGCGGCGTAGGAATGCCCGGCGGCGTCGGACGCCTGCTCGATGGCGCGCATCTGTTCAATCGTGACTATTTTCGGCATGGTATAAACACCTCGTTGTGTGGTGAAAAATTGTTTTTGGACGCAGATGAACACAGCTACACGCAGATTGTGTTGTTTTGATCTGTGTTTATCTGCGTGTATCTGCGTCCTATTTTAATTTTTTCGACCGGCTCAAGCCAAAAACTCCCGCTACCGCCCCACGTTGGAGGGCCGCACGGTATTCTGATCCCAGTTGGCACGGATCACGGCCAACAGATCGTCCGGCCCATGCTCAAACCCGAAATCCTCGCCGCTCAGGTAGGGCGGCCAGGACGGGAAAAACATCCACAGGGCGTGATTCAGGTCGCGCGCCTCGAACAATTCCATCTCGTCGCGTATGAAGTCTGCCGCGTTGGGCACCCACCGGAGCACACCGTATTCGTTCACCCCGACCGGCACGCCGTACCGCGCTTTAAACTCGTTTATGGGCGACAGGAATCCATCCAGCCACGCCCGGTTAAAGTCGTCCGGCACGCCGTCCCAGGTCAGGTCAAACCGGCCCGGATAGGTATTGACCGCTGGCGTCTCCCACTGGTGCGTGTACTGGTCCTGCGGCTCGTACTGGTGGACCATGTAGACCACGCGCGGATCATCCACCGGCTGCAAGGCGGGCAGCCAGCGCACCCCGCTCCACCCTAACGCGCCTACCAATACCGGAGTATCGGGATCAACCTCGCGGATCGCGTCTACCACACGCGGGTAAAACTGGTTCCAGTCGTAGAGCGTGCCCGCGTAGGCGGGGTAGAAGTCCACCGGCTCCCAGATTCCCAACAACCGCCCGGCGCTGGCCGGTTCGACCAGCAGATCGTAGCCGACCACCACCGGGTTATCGCGGTAGCGGTCCGCCGTATAGCGCCACATCTCCGCCCAGGCATCTTGCGCCGCCTGGTCGGTCCAGAGATGGTCCACCAGCAGCGCAGGATCGGCCCATTCGGTGAAGTCATCACCCCAAAAGACAAACTCGCTGCGGCCCGGCCCGGTGCGCGCGCTGATCACGGCGAACATATCCGCCCGCGCGATCATGTCCAGCAGGCGGTCCAGATTGGCCTGCACCCCCTCATCCACCACATACGGCGGATTTAGGGTGAACAGGCCCGGCCCGGAGATATTGACGTAGTTCGCACCCAATGCCGCCAGCCGGTTGAAATCATCCTGGGTATAGGGCGGGCCGACGTGCCCCTGCCCCAGATATTCCGGTCCGTCGAAAGCGGGAAACACCACGCGCTGCCAGACGTTCGCGCCGCGCAGTTGGGTCGGCCCGGTCCACAGGACGAATTTGTCATAGGCCGCCACGTCGGGTACGTTCCCATACGGTTCCGGGGCCAGCGGTCCGGCGGCGGCATCCAGCAGTCGCAGATCGTCCACCCAGATCGACCCGGCCTGTCCCCCGGCCACCACAAAAATAATCTCGGACACCTGCGTCACATCCAGGGTATCGGTGCCAGTATCCCCGATCCAGTCGGCTTTGTGGAAAAATTCCCAGGGGACCGTCACCTGCCACCAATCGCCCGGCACGGTCATGTACGCCTCAAACGACGTATACTGCCCCATATCGGGGTTGGTCTGGGCGGGATCGCGCATGACGAGCACCAACGTGACCTCATGACCGGACGGATCGCCGCGCCAGACAAATCCCAGTCCGGCGGCCTGATCCCACCCGGCGGTCGATTCAAAGCTAAACCCGCAGCCGGGCGATCCCCCGGCCCCGGTATCAAAGTCCAGATGCAGCGCACCCGCGCTCTCATAGCCCGGCCCGCCCAATCCACACTCAAACACGGTCCCGCTGTCGTAACTCCACCATAGATTGTCACCCTCAAAATTATCAATGACCTGATCATCCTGGCCTCCGTCCTGCGCGGCGGCGGGCAGCCGACCTCCCGCCAGGATCGTGAACAGCACCGCGATCAGCAGCAGAGCAACGCCACCGTATACAACAGCCCGTCGTTGGTTCATCGTTTCCTCCCAGAAAGATAACGTTCAGCAGTCAGCAGTCAGCAAAAAGCTATCAGCATTCAGCGGTCGGCAAAAGTCGATGAATCACGATTTTGGTTGGGGTTGGCAGCGAATCCGTGATTCACTGAAAGTCGTTGTTTACGAGGAGCGCCCGGCGCAAAAATCCAGGCACCACAAACCAATCACCAAAAACTACCAACCAAAAACCATTTACTTCCGCGTGATCGGTGAAATGGTGGTGATGAAGTCCGCTAACTGGACGATATCTTGCTCGAAGCTGCTCGGATGAATGGGGAAGCCCTGGCGCGTGACCAGGCTGCGGATATCGGCGGGCAAATGGTCCTCGCCGGGGGGCGTGATGCCGTCCACGAACACCATCACAATCGGCAGGTCCAGCGCCAGCGCCTCGCGGACTTCGCGCCGAATCCAGTCACGGTCCAGGTGAATACGCGCCGGATCGAACGTATCACGGGTCAGGACCAGCACAAACACGTTGGACTCGTGCAGATTGCGCAGGATGCTCGTCTCAAAATCGGACTCGTCAATGTTGCGGTCCAGGAAAATACGGGCGTCGATCAGGTCCTTGAGACGGTCTTCCACCAGGAAAGTGATTCCCCAATTGCTGCGCCGGTAGCTGATGAACAGTCCGTAATCCGGCTTGAGGTTTTCCAGCGCGGCGCGGATCGCGTACTGGATGTGGGGATTATGCTCGGTCTTGAGCACGGCCAGCAGCGGCCCCACCGCCTGCCGCCGCTTGAGTAAGCCCAATCCCCGCGCCGCGCCGAACCGGATTTCCGGCTCATCCGATTGCAGGTAAACCAGCATCCGGTCAAACGCGAACGTATCGCGCAGTTGCGACAGCACGAATGTCAGCCGGTCCTGGCTGATGCGCTCCAACAGGTTCAGGTCTGCCGCAAAGCGCACGATCCGGGGATTGAGCGGCGTCTGGGCGATCTCGGCGGCGGTCAGCCCGCTGGACGGCACGGGCGCGTAGATGCGCCACGTCTGCATATACATGAACGCCGCCAATATCTCCAATTCGCGCCGCAGTTGGCCTTCCGTATACGGCACCGGCGCGTACTCCAACGACCGCGCGGCGTAGGTTTTCTTCACGTAGGCGTGGAAGATCGCGCGGCACAGCGCGTGCGAGTCTTCGCCCAATTCCGCCAGCGCGTGGACCTGCTCGCCCGCGTCGGCATAGGCAAACGTGAACAGCGACAGAAAAATCGGCGACCGCACCATCTCGCGCAGCGCGTCATTGGCCTGGATCGCGGCCCAGATATCGGGATAATCCCGCAGATAAGCGTGCAGCCGTGCCTCGTCCAGCGTTTGCAGCGTGATCGCGCCCTGGACCGGAGTCCGCGCCACAAAGCGCGCGTCACGCTCTGTCCGCGAGGCGAGCAGCACCTGGTTACTGGCCGGGCAGTCGCGCAGCGCATCCATAAAACGCTCGCGCGGGTCGAAGTGTATTTCGGTATTGGGGTCTTTGAGATCGCTGCCCAGTTCGTCCAGCGCATCCAGGATCAGCAGCGCCTCGCCCGCCCGGATCG
>JAFGTJ010000513.1 GCA_016934195.1 Anaerolineae bacterium
ATGACTCTTTGGGGCGGCGTTTTTTCGCAGCCAATCGACGACGCGGTACGCCGCTTGAACGACAGTTTGCCGTTTGATTGGCGGCTGTATGATGTGGACATTACCGGCAGCATCGCGTGGGCGCGCGCGCTGGTTGATGCCGGGGTTTTGACCGCCAGTGAGGGCGATACGCTGTCAGCCGGACTGGAACAGGTGCGCGCCGAATTTGCGGGCAATGCTTTTGAGGTAGGTCCCGGCGACGAGGATATTCACACCGCCGTAGAGCGCCGCCTGACGGAGTTGGTCGGACCGGTCGCGGGCAAGCTGCATACCGGGCGCAGCCGCAACGATCAGGTAGCGACCGATGTGCTGTTATGGCTGCTGGATGCTAACCAGCAGCTCCAGGCGCGTTTGCTGGACTACATCGCCGCGTTGATGGAGCAGGCCGAACGCCATCCCCATACGTTGATGCCCGGCTACACGCATTTCCAGCCCGCCCAGCCGATCACGGCGGCGCATTGGTGGCTGAATCATTTTTGGGCTGTGACGCGCGATATCGAACGGCTCGAACAGTTGGCGGACAACTGGCGGGCCAAATGTCCGTTGGGATCGGGCGCGCTGGCCGGATCACCGTATGCCATCGACCGCCAGCGGTTGGCCGAACAGTTGGGTTTCCGGTCTGCTGCGCCAAACAGCCTGGACGCAGTGGCCGACCGCGATCATGTGGCCGAATTTATGTTCGCGCAGGCGTTGATTGGGATACACCTCAGCCGTCTGGCCGAAGACCTGATTATCTACGCAAATCCGACGATGGGCTTCGTCCGGCTGGATGAGCGGTACAGCACCGGCAGCAGCATCATGCCCCAGAAACGCAACCCCGATCCGCTCGAACTGGCGCGGGGCAAAGCCGGACGCCTGATCGGACACCTGTCCGGCCTGCTGACCACGCTCAAAGGACTGCCGAGCGGCTATAACAAGGATTTGCAGGAGGACAAAGAGCCGGTATTTGACGGGTTCGATACGCTGATGGTGCTTCTGCCACCGTTGATTGGATTGGTGACGACCATAACAATGAACCCGGACCGGCTGCGCGCTGCGTTGGACGAAGCGCTGCTGGCAACCGATCTCGCGGATTATCTGGTCGGCAAGGGACTTCCATTCCGGCAGGCCCACGAGATATCAGGGCGCGTGGTGCGGCTGGCCGAGTCGCGTGGTATACGCCTGTCGGCGTTGACGCTGGCCGATTATCACACCATTTCGGAGCTTTTCGAGGCCGATGTGCTGGCGGTGTTCGATTTCGAGGCGGCAGTCGCCCGGCGGTCGATCATGGGCGGCGCGGGCGATTTTCGGGATCAAATGGCGCGCGCCCAGGCGTGGTTGGACCAGCGGCAGTAACGCGCCAGTAAATATCCTAAAGCACCTTGCCATTCTGTCCAACAAAACTGGTTTTCGGACCGGTTATTGTTTATCATGGGACGTTTAGAATAGACAATCGAAACTCCAAAGGAGCCTTTTTACAATGTCAGTGATTCAGGAAATTCGTCAGGCGGTTATTGAGGGACAGGCCAAGACCGTTGTTCCGAAGGTGGAACAGGCGCTAAGCGAGGGTATTGCGCCGGATAAAATTCTGCACGATGGCTTGATCGACGCCATGCGCGAAGTGGGCGAACTGTTCGAGCAGGGCGAATTTTTTGTCCCTGAAATGCTGATCGCGGCCCGCGCGATGGCTGCCGCGCTCGAAATCCTCAAGCCCCGCTTGGTAGAACAGGGCGTTGAGCCGCTAGGCACTATCGCCATTGGCACGGTTAAGGGCGACTTGCACGATATCGGCAAGTCGCTGGTCGCGATGATGCTGGAAGGAGCCGGGTTCGAGATTATGGACCTGGGCGTGGATGTGACGCCCGAAAAGTTTGTCGAAGCCGTGAAGAACGGCGCGCAGGCGGTTGCAATGTCGGCGCTGCTGACGACCACTATGCCCAATATGGAAAACACCATTAAGGCGCTTGAAACGGCTGATCTGCGCGATAAGGTTGTCGTGATGGTGGGCGGCGCGCCCGTGACCCAGGAACACGCCAACAAAATCGGCGCTGATGGGTACGCACCGGACGCATCGGCGGCGGTGCGCAAGGCGAAGGAATTGTTGGGCGTTTAAGCAGCCTTGTTTTACACACCATTCAACCGCACAGTTTGTAGGGGCAATTCATGAATTGCCCCTACCAGTATAAACGAACCGGCTGGATTACAGATCGGCCAGCGCGTGGAACGTTCCCTTCAGCGTGGGATATAGGTCGCGGTAAAGCTGGTACACGGCCTCGTAAGCGGACACGTTGCCGCCCGGTTCGACCCGTTCCCCCAGTTTGACCGTTGCCTGCGCTGCCGTCTTCACATCCGGCCAGACGCCGCCGCCAACGCCCGCCAGCAGCGCCGCGCCATAAGCTGCGCCCTCAATTGCTTCGCTGACGACCAGCGGCGCGTTAAACACATCGGCCAGAATTTGCCGCCACACTGGACTTTTCGCCCCGCCGCCGCTCACCCGCACCTCGTTGATGATGCCCGCTTCGCTGGCTTTGATGAGTTCAAACCCATCCCGCAAACCAAACGCGACTCCCTCCATGACGGCGCGCGTCATGTGGTCGCGGGTATGCCGCGCCGTCAGGCCCACAAACGCGCCGCGCGCCAGCGGATCGGGGTGCGGCGTGCGTTCGCCGGTCAGGTACGGCAGGAAGATCAGCCCTTCGGAGCCGGGCGGAATACTCCCGGCGGCGTCCGTCAGCGCGCCGAAATCCTCACCGGGGGCCAGTGTGTCCCGGTACCATTGCAGACTGCCCGCCGCGCTCAGCATTACGCCCATGAAGTGCCATTGTCCCGGCACGGCATGGCAAAAGGCGTGCAGCCGTCCATCCGGCTCGTAAGCGTAGCTTGCCAGCGGCGCAAAAAC
>JAFGTJ010000514.1 GCA_016934195.1 Anaerolineae bacterium
AAACGAGTCTGGCGCGTGCTCAGGTGGTCGCTGTTGGGTATAGCGATCATCGCCCTGGCGGGAAGCCTGGTCATGCTCTCAGAAATGTATTTTCACAAGTCGCTGTGGGACTGGCTGGACCTGTTCATCATTCCGCTGGTGCTGGCGCTCGGCGCGTTATGGTTTAATGCGCGATCTAGCCAAACTGAACGGGAGATCGCCTCTGAACGTAACCAGGAAGCAGCGTTACAAAATTACCTGGACAAAATGACCGAGTTGCTGCTCGAAAAGGGTTTACGGACCTCCGCACCAGAGGACGAGGTTCGGACGGTAGCACGCACGCGCACACTGACAGTCCTGAGAGGGCTGGAGAAGGAACGAAAAACTGCGGTAGCGCAATTCCTGCTAGAAAGCGGCCTTATCAGGGTCCAGGAGCAGCAAGGGAAAGACGCAACGTCGGTAATATCTTTACAAGGAGCCGACCTGCGCGGAGTCAGGCTGCATGGAGTTATCCTGAGAGGAGTCAACCTGCGCGGAGCAAACTTGAGCAAAGCCACCCTGCGCGAAATCCACCTAGACGAAGCCAACCTGCGCGGAACCGACCTGAGCGGAGCCGACCTGTTCGCAGCCAACTTGTACGGAGCTGACCTGCCCAGAGCCAACCTGCGCGGAGCCAACTTGTACGGAACCGATCTGCGCGGAGCCGCTCTGGGCGGAGCCGACCTGCACGGAGCCAGGTTGGTCGGGGCCAACCTACGCGGGGCCAACCTGGGCGGAGCCGACCTGCGCGGAGCCACTCTGGGCGGAGCCAATCTGCCCGGAGCCATCCTCCCCAATGGCGATACATGGCACGCGGGCTACGACCTGAGCCGGTTTGGGGTCAAAACGGAATGATTCATGCAACCCTGACCCAAAGCCGATAACCGAAATAGAAAGTATGTGCTAAAATAACTGACGACAGACACACGAGACGTTACGCAATCACGAGAGGCAAGGACAAAACACGATGCCGTTTATCGAAGCTCCTACCACCTTTTACATGGGACGGCGGTTTGATCCCACCACGCGCCGCCTGATTGACGAAGTGGTCTACTACGATTCCCGCGATCTGACCACGCACGCTGTCGTGGTCGGCATGACGGGCAGCGGCAAAACGGGCCTGTGCATCACGCTGCTGGAAGAAGCCGTGATGGACAACATCCCGTCGATCATCATCGACCCCAAAGGCGATATCACCAACCTGCTGCTGGCGTTCCCGGAACTGAAGCCGGAAGATTTTGAACCCTGGATCAACGTGGACGAAGCGCGCCGCGCCGGATTGGAAATCGGTGAGTACGCGGTAGACGTGGCCCAAAAATGGCGCGATGGCCTGTCGAGTTGGGGCATTACGCCGCAGCGGGTGCGCCAGTTCAAGGACAGCGCGAAATTCAGCATCTACACGCCGGGATCGGACGCGGGCCTGCCGATCAGTATTCTGGATGCGATGCAGGCTCCTGGCGAAGGCTGGCAGCCGGGATCGGAGGAATTCCACCGCGAGCGGATCAATGGCATCGTGACGGCGCTGCTGGCCCTGATCGGCAAAAACGTCGAGCCGGTCAAGGACCGCGAACATGTCCTGATCGCCAATATTTTCGAGTATGCGTGGCGGCGCGGCCAGGACCTCACGCTGGAAGACATTATCCTCCAGGTGCAAAAACCGCCGTTTGCCAAGTTGGGCGTGTTTGACGTGGATACGTTCTTCCCGGAAAAAGGGCGCTTCCAACTGGCAATGGAGCTTAACAATATCCTGGCGTCGCCGTCGTTCCAAAGCTGGATCAACGGTGAACCACTGGATATCCAGAGTTTGCTGTATACGCCGGAAGGGCAGCCGCGTGTCAGTATCTTCTACATTGCGCACCTCAACGACGCGGAGCGTATGTTCATCGTGACGCTGCTGCTCGAAAACGTGCTGGCCTGGATGCGGCGTCTTAGCGGGACGACCAGCCTGCGCGCGATCATGTACTTTGACGAGGTATTCGGATATTTCCCGCCCCACCCCTACAACCCGCCCAGCAAAGCGCCGATCCTGCGGTTATTGAAGCAGGCGCGCGCCTTCGGGTTGGGTATGGTGCTGGCGACGCAGAATCCCGGCGATCTCGACTACAAGGGCCTGTCCAACGCGGGAACGTGGTTTATCGGCAAGCTGCAAACCGAGAACGACAAAAACAAGGTACTCAGCGGGCTGGAAAGCGTGGCAACGGTCGATAATGACCTGAACCTTGCCGACGTGGACCGCGTGCTGAGCAGCATCGATCCGCGCGTGTTCGTGATGCACAACGTCCACGACCGCAGCGGGCCGATCCCGATTCATACCCGCTGGGCGATGAGCTACCTGCGCGGCCCCTTGACGCGCCAGCAGGTCCGAATATTGATGGACCCGCAGCGCCAGCAGCCAGTCTACCCGTCCTACCAGGCCCAACACCAGCAGGCCGGAGCCGCTGCCGGAGCGACCATAACCAGAACCGGCGGCTACTACCAGCCCACAGGGGCGACCGGCGCGACACCGCCGCCCGCGACTCTGCCGGAAATGCCGGGGATGCCGTCTACCCTGCCGGAAATGCCCGTCCGCCCGGCCACGTCATTTAACGCCCCCCCCGCCGCACCACCGGAAACACAGCCCATGGTGAACCAGTACACGCCGACCGGCGGCTGGACTCAACCGCCGGTCAGCATGGCCCAGGTGCCCGCCCGCCAACCGGCCAATCTGCCGGACGGCTACAACGCGACTCAGCCGCCGCTGCCATCCAGCATGGCGCAGTATTTCCTCCCGGCGGCGATCCCGCTGGAACACGCGGTCCAGACGTGGCAGCGCAGCACCGGGATGCAGGCCCAATCGTCGGGCGTGCCCACGCTGGCTTATGCGCCGGTCCTGCTGGCTCAGGCCGAAGTCCGGTACGTGGATCGCAAAAGCGGTGTCAATACCGTGCGCGTCTACCCGTACCACGTCCCGCAGGTAGAAAAAGCCGGACTGATCCGGTGGGACGAATTCCAGGCTCCCTACGTCGATCCGGCGGCCCTGGGACAAGAACCGTTTGGCGACGCGATCTTCGGCGACCTGTCACCGGGCCTGATCGACTCGAAACGGATGACGGCGCTCAAAAACGAGTTGACGGACTACGTTTACAAAACTGCCGGGATCGTCGTGCTGTATAACGCGGAATTGGGCCTGTACGGGGAGCCGGGAATGCAGCCGCGTGATTTTATGGTGCAGGCGCAGGGACTCGCCAAGCAGCAGCGCGACGCGGAATTCGACACGATCACGACCAAATACGGAAAAGTGCTCGACCGGCTGGACGAGCGCATTCGCCACGAACTGCGCGAACTCTCGTCCGACCAGCAGCAGCTCAAGGACCTGCAAAACGAGGAAATGTTCACGGCGGGCGAGGCGGCGCTGAGCCTGTTACGGGGCCGGACTACCTACACGCTCTCCCGCGTGAGCCGCACGCGCCGCTACAAGGGACAGGCCCGCGAAGACGTGTACGAGAGCGAGCAGTTGATCGCCGACCTGGAAGCCCAGATCGAGGACGCGCGCGCCAAGCTAGAGCAGGAATTAGGGCGCAGCAACGACAAGTGGCTGAATATCTCGCGGAAGGCCGAGGAATACCGCATCACGCCCTATAAGAAGGACATTTACCTGGGCATTTTTGGCATTGGCTGGAAACCGCACTGGCTGGTATCCGTGAACGGCGCACCCGCGCTGGTTCCGGCGTGGGGGGCGTGATCAACTCCATCCCGGCCTATCCAATTCGTTACGACTGCTGTTTACCCCTATCTCCCAACCCCCTTTCCCCGCACGCGGAGAAAGGGGGAGAGGGGCGTACCGTCTTCCCCCTCTCCACAACGTGGGGAGGGGGCCAGGGGGAGGGGCTAACCACCGATCACGCTGTTCTGTAGTACTACCAGCGGTGAGGCAAATACGGGAAAGTGAGCCTAAAACGCCAGGGCCTCTATCGACCGGATCAACGGCTGCAAAACGGTTTCGTCCAACAGCAGTATATTATCGCCGGAACCGGTCGGCACAATGCTTATAACCAGCAGCCAATCGGCTTCCCCTAAATTCAGCACGTACATCACCGACTCGGTATCGGTGCTCAGCGTTCCAGCCGGTAGAACCGCGCGCGCTGCCGGGTAACGGGCCGCATTATAAGCAGTAATATCGTCTTCCGCGATCTCGCCAAACGTGCTTAACAACGACTCCGGTGAATCGCCGAGCATCATCGCCATCTCGCCCGTCATCCGTATCATGGCAATGGCGGGCGCGGTCGGATCGTCGTCGGGGGTGTCGGCGTCCGCCGGATTGGAATACAGCAGGATAGCCGCGAAGCCCTGGTCCACATCGGTTAACTCGTCCGACATCATCCGTGTCCATCCCTGCGGCATATCGAAGCGCAGGCCGATACTGCCGACCAGGATTCCCTGCCACGAAACCGGCGTCGGGGGTGGCGC
>JAFGTJ010000106.1 GCA_016934195.1 Anaerolineae bacterium
GCGGCCCTGTTCTACCAGGGTCTTGAACACGTTATCGGCGTTGATGATGGCGCGGATCGGCGGATTGGGGCGCGGGCCGTAATGTTCCCCGATCTCCGCCGGGATGTTGCGCCCGGTCAGGATGGTGGCTTGCCCGGTGGCGCTCTGCGGGCGTCCCGGCATTCCGAGGCGCGGATCGGTTGGGATGAACAGCGCCCGCCCGGTATCGGTGCGCGGCGTGGATCGCAGCCAGCGATTCCCGCCTGCCAGCGCGTGGAGGGTGGGCGTCAACGCGGCGGCGAAGGGATTCACCGTTGGATCGTCGTCACCCAGGCCGATACCGTCCAGGAAGATCAGCAGAATGTGAGGCGTGTCAGTCATGGTGTGTCATCCGTGCGGCGAAACGTGTACCACCCGCTGGCCCGGTGGCGGGCAGTATCCTCGCTCAACGTGGCCTCGACCAGTTCAAAGGCCGGGCCAAGTAACGCCTGCAATCTGTCCGAATTAAGGCCGATCTCGCGCCGCCCATCGCGGCTGGGACCCGGCATAAACGCATACAACAAATAGGTCGCGCCGGGACGCGCCAACCGCGTGATGTTGGCCGCGTAACCGGATCGCTGTTCCGGTGTGAGTCCATGCAGGCAGCCCACGTCGATCACGAGGTCCATAGACAGGGCATCCGGCAGCAAATCCGGGCGCGACACGTCGGCGCTGAGAAATATCACCCGCCCAGTGAATGCCTGACGCCGCGCCTCGCGCCGCGCCCTCCCGACCGCGTTGGCGGCGAAATCCAGGCCGGTTACGTCCCACCCGTGCGCGGCCAGAAACCGGGACGTCGTGCCGGTCCCGCAGCCGAGATCGAGCGCGCGACCGGGCGGACGTTCGGCGGATTCATACGCCGCGACCCAGGCGATGATCTCCGGCGGCACAATGCCGGAATCCCAGGGCGTATTGCCGCGCAGGTAGCGCCAGAAAAAGCGCCAGCGGCGGGGAAAAATGAACATCCGTTACACCGACGGCCCTTCCTGCCGGTACGGTGTGACCTCGATCAACACGTCGAGCAACTGATCCAGCTCCGGTTCGTCCAGGTTGAAGTCGGCATAGGCGAAGGTCAGGCGCGTTTCGCCCACCTCGTCCGCCTCGAAAAACCAGACCGCCAGCCCCTCGCCGTCCTCGGATTCCAGCAGCCGGGGATCGCCCTGCTGCACCAGGATATCGCGCAGTTCACCGGGCGGGACCGATCCCCGGAACGGATGCACGCCGTAATACCACGTCAGGTTGAGCAGTCCCACACTCAGACCGCTGATCAGGTTTTCGGTTTCGCTGACCGATACACCAATACGCGGCACGCCGTCGGTTGGATCGGCCACCGGCACAACCGGCAGTTCGAGTTTTTCCAATCCGCGCCGCACCGTAACTACGATCTCGACGTTTTCCCGCTCGGTGATGTACGCGATCAACTGCTCGGTGCTGCCGATCATGACCCCATCCACCGCCAGGATCGCGTCCCCGATCTCGAATCCGGCAGATACGGCGGGCATATCCGCCACCAGTTCGACCACGTAGGGCCGCACGTAGGTCGGGCGCGGGATATCGCGGATATCCAGGGCCACGTCCAGCGGATCGCCGTCGCGGACCACGCTCAACGTGACGGTTTCATCGATACGCGCTTCCAATACCTCGCTCAAATCATCCGAAAACCGGACCGCTTCGCCGTCCACCGCCGTGATCATATCACCGGGTTGCAGTCCTGCCGCCGCCGCCGGGGAACCGGGCTGCGTGTCGTAGACGGTGATATCGGCTTGCTCGAAGGTGCGCGTCATGATCATGCGCCATTGCAGCGCGGAATCGGGATCAAACGGCAGTTCGACTACCACCGTCTCGCCCGACATGACCGTGATCGTCGCGCCGTCGTCGTCGGGCGTAATCGTCGCACCGAGTCCGCCCTGCGCGCGGGCCGGGAACGGCGTCAACGACAGCAGCAGCGCCAGAATCAAAATGAGTCCTGAAAATCGTAATAAACGCATGGGATGTTTTCCTCTGAGTATGCTTTGGTTTGATGGTCCAATTTACCTCACCCCTATAATCCCGCGTGCGCGAAGCGCACACCTCCAAATACGGAGAGGGGACTTGTCCCAATGTGTTCTCCCCCTCTCCGCGCGTGGAGAGGGGGCCGGGGGGTGAGGTTTTTCTCACCCATTATACGCGAAAGCGAACCGATCCTGCCCATCCAACCCGACCGGCGTGAGCGCGCTTTCGTCCAACTGGACCGGACCGGGCAGCGCCAGTTCCCGCAGCAGATCGACCTCTCCGGCCATGTACACCGTGATCAGCAGCACGCCGCCCGGCGCGACCAGTCCCCTTAAGGCCGGGATCACGCGGCTCCATGTGGCGCGATTCCGGTGTAAATCGGGATGCCGGACCAGGACCAGTCCAAACCGGGTATGCAGCAGGTCCGGCAGGTGGATCGCGTCGGCCTGGACCAGCCGCAGCCGGAGATCGGGCGCGGCGATCCGGGCGTGACGCAGCGCGTACCCGTCGCGGTCGAGACCCCACAGCGTCCAGCCGGGGCGCGCGCCGTGCAGCGTCCGCGCCGAGAGGTACGATCCGCAGCCGACGTTGAGAATCCGGTGCGGCAATACCGCCGGGAGCAGGGATAGGACGCTGCGCAAGCGCGCCTGTCCCACGCGCGCCGGATCGCCGCCGTGTTCGATCATTCCCGGCCCAGGTAACTCACGATAAAACGATTCGTCTGCCGTTCATGCCCGATGGTCGTGATCCCCATATGCCCCGCCGCGACCGTGAAATCATCCCCCAATGGCAGCAGTTTGTGGATGATCGACTGCATCAGCGTCTCGAAATCCCCGCCCGGCAGATCGGCCCGCCCGATGCTGCCCGCGAACAACACGTCGCCGCTGAACACGATCCGCTCGCGGCGTAACACGTAGCTCACATGCCCCGGCGCGTGTCCCGGCGTGAACAGTACCTCCAACACGATCCCGCCTACCGTGATCGTATCGCCCTCGCTCACGAAGTCGTCCGGCTCAGCCGGGGCGGGAACCTCCAACCCGGTCCACGCCTTGACCCGTTCCGGCATCCTGTCCAGCAGCGGCAGATCGTCCTGATGAATGCGGAACGGCGCGCCGGTCGCTTCCTTGAGCGCGGCGGACGCCATGACGTGATCAAAATGGCCGTGCGTCGCCAGGATCAGCCGGATCGTCCAGTCGCGGTCCTGCGCC
>JAFGTJ010000515.1 GCA_016934195.1 Anaerolineae bacterium
CCCGCCATACGCGCAGCCGACATCACACAGCGTCCCGGCGGTCAGGTGATATTTTTCGTTCACGGCGCGGAACATATAGCGCGGCGCATCGGCAAACCATTTACGGTAGATGCGGCGGTTTTCGGTTTCGGAGTAACACCCGTTTTTGACGAGGTGCTGTTCCAGGTCGTCACGGGTAGAGATTCCCTCAAGCGTAATATTCATCGGACCGGCTCCAGACGATTTTCCAGGTGATGGTACACCATTCTATAACAGCCAGAGTATACTGTCCCAACGCGCGCTTGTATACTCCGGCTTCTGGTTCCGGCTGATTATGTCAATCGGTATTTTCACCACCCGCGCAGGGTTCCCACGTCAGGATGACATCGCGCACTTCATACGGAAACGGCGTTTTCCAGCGGGTCGCGCCCTCGCTGTCGATGATCGAGACGGTTTGCTGTTTGCCATCCCATTCGGTGAACGCGATCAGGCGGCTGTCCGGCGACCAGACCGGATCACCTAGGCCGGGCATGTCGGCCCGCACCGTTGCGCCGGGCGATCCGTCGGTGGGGGCAATGTACAAATCCGTTTTGGGCGAAAAGGTTTTCAGCGCGGCCCATTCACCGTTGGGCGAGAAAAAGACCTCGTCAATCGTCCAGGGAACCGGGTTTGTGTAGGTGACGCGGAACAGGCGGTATCCGTCGGCACTGTAACCGTCGTACCCAAAGCCGCCCGCGCTGCCGCGCCAGTGGAAGGCGAAATAGGCGTTCGGATGGTGGAAGCCCGGCCAGATGACACTCTCAAACCCCTCACCCAGTTGGCGGTACTGGCCGGTCTGTGCGTCGATCAGCAGCATGATCTGAAGTCCCTCGCGGCTTTCTTCGTATTCAACGACAAGGTGGCTGCCATCGGCTGACCATTCCATCTGGAAAAAATTGATGGCGCTGAGCGATATCGTTTGTACGATTTCGGTATCGGTCCAGGTGATAAGCATGGCGGGTTGGTCCTGCGCGGACCACACCACCGCCAGATGGCCGTTATCCGCCGACCACTCCTGTGCCTTGATGGATTGTACCTGCTCGGCCAATACCAATGTGTCGCTGCCGTCCTGATTGCTGAGGATCAGCGTCGAATCATCGAACAGCACGATATGCTGGTGGGCGACCGGCTGCCGCAGTGAAAACCCGGTCCCGATGTACTGGGCGTCCGGCGAGGTGAGCAGAGTTGGCGGGCCGCTGGATGGGCTGTCATCGGCGGTATTCAACAGCCGGGCCGTATCGTCACGGATCGTCCATTGACGTAACTGGTAGTCGTTGTCCTGGACCTGCCAGAACAGCACGGACTGGCTGTCGGTGGACCACGCCACCGGCCCGGTGGCATAACCGGTCGGGTGATATTCGATTGGCTCCTGGTCCAGGCTGACCGGGTAAATGCGAAGGGTCGATTGCATGTGATTGGTGTCGTCAATCCGAACCTGCCGTTGGCCGACCAGCGCCACCTGGCGGTGATCGGGCGACCAGATCAGGTCCGAAGATGGCCCGAAATCCACCGGGTAGGACCGGCTGTGCATCCCGTTGACCTGGATCAGTGTCAGGGTGAGGGCTTGGGGCTGGTTGGGATAGATCGCCAGCAGCGCCAGATAGCTGCCATCATACGCCCAGGCGGTTCGTTCGATACGGCTCGCGCGATGCTGGTAAACCTGTTCGCGCCGCGCCACCGACCAGATTTCCAGGGTACTGCCGGACTGCCAGCTCAGGTAGTCCTGATTCGGGACCCACGACCATGATCCCTGTTCGTATGCGTCCCTGCTGATCGGGAGAACGGTTTGGCTGGCCTGATCGAGACCGTCCCGAAAGTCAAAGAGGTGAAGCGCCTCTTCCGTCGGGGATAGCTGGTCCGCAAAAATGGCGCGGTCGCCGCCCGGTTCCCAGGTTAAGTATCTGGCATCCTCGGTGAAATTCCCTTCGAGCTTGAGCAGGTCGGGTTCGCCGACGCGCTGAAGGTAGACTTCGCTGTCGATCTCAAAGGTCACGTACCGCCCATCGGGGGAATGCACGCCGGTATGGGCCATCGAACTGCTGAAATTGTCGCCGACTGCGCTCACGTGCAGCATGTACGTGTTATCGGTGTAGTCGCAGTGCTCCATCAACTGGTTGACGGGCGAGTTGGATTGGATGCCCGCGTGGTAAATCATGTTGATTGTCGGCGCGCTGACCGCCAGCGAGGTCGCGGTCGCGGTTGGCTGTTGAATCGGGACGAAAGTCGGCGTCAGCATGACTGCCGGGACTGTGTCGTTATGTTGCCGCAGCCAGCCGGGTAACCGGTTATCAGGCAGGGACAGGAGAACGATAACGGTTACAATGACGCCGATGCCCAACCCGAACACCAGACTCAACAGCGAACGGTCATATAAAAACGGTTGGTAGGGTAGGTCCGAATTTTTGCGCTTCATCGAAAGTGACCTCCAGGGCTGCTCCTGATTGCACTATAGGTCAAGTGTGTGAGGGGGACCTGTCGCCTGAGCAACGCTCACCTGACACGGCGGGGGACGTCAGGTCAGCGGTGGTAAACGGTGGACATTTGCGTGCGCGGCTGCGTGCGGCCTCACCCCCGCGCGGCTCCGCCGCGCCGCCTTTGGCGGCTGGGGGTGAGGCTGTTTCAGATACTCAACAGCACCCACAACGCCACCATCCCAACGGCAATCGCAATCACGGCGCTTTGGCTGCGCCACGCCACTACCGCCGCGATGATGCCTGCCAGCAGGCGCTCGTTCCCCGGCGAGAGGTCCAGCGATCCGTCGGGCAGCAGGATCGCGGGAAAAATGATCGCGGAGAGCGCCGCCGGGGGCACGAATCGCAGCGCGCGCTGGATGGCGGGCGGCATGGCGGTATCACCGAGCAGTACGATCACCGAGAGGCGCACGCTGTACGTCACGATCACCATGCCCGCGATGATGAGCCAGTAGTTCATAGTTGCTCCGTGTATTTGTGGAGATATTAATGCTCGCTGCCGCTCAAGGATATCGCAGACGCCGGGAAGCGTCAACCCTTCGCGGCCCACGCTTGCCCCCCACCATAGGACCGACTCATTTTAACGAAAAGATTACCGCAGAGGGCGCAGAGGGCGCAGAGATAAAAGAAGGTAAGAGGAAAAAATGAGAAAAACTCTTTTTTCTTCTCTTCTCAGCGTTTTTAGTAGCTTCGCAGAATAACGTGATCGTCCTGGAGTTAGCCCCTATCCCCCCGGCCCCCTTTCCCCGCAGGCGGAGAAAGGAGGAGCA
>JAFGTJ010000107.1 GCA_016934195.1 Anaerolineae bacterium
GCTTTTTGGATACATTCCGGCAGGCCGATGGGATGCATTTTGGAGCCGGTGGCGATGATCGAGCCTTCCCGAATGCAGTTTTTCAGCCGGAATTCCACCTTGTCGATTCCGAGTTTTTCGGCCAGCAGGTCGATGATCTGCTCGATGCCCCAGTGGATTTCCGGCATCCCGAAGCCGCGAAACGCCCCGCCAACCGGGTGATTGGTATACACGCAGTAGGAGTCGGCGTACACGTTGGGGATTTCATACGGCCCGGTGGACGAATAGCCGGAGGCGCGGGTGATGTTCACGCCGTATTCGGTATACGCTCCCGCGTCCCAGAAATATTCGGTTTTCATCGCCAGGATGTTGCCGTCCCGCGTTGCGCCGATTTTCGTGCGGGCGATCAATCCCTGCCGCACAAACGTCGTGAAGAATTCCTCTTCGCGCGTCAGGCGCAGCTTGACCGGGTGCCCCGGCACTTTCAACGCCATGATCACCGCTAAGGCTTCCATCGTGACGCCCGCTTTGCAGCCAAAGCCGCCGCCGACATACGGCGCGATCACGCGCACGCTGCTTTGCGACAGGCCGAGCGCTTCCGCGATCAGGTTACGCTGCGCGAACGGGGATTGGCTGCTGGTCCACAGCGTAATCTGGCCGCGTTGATCGGTCTGGGCGATGGCGACGTGCGGTTCAATCGGCACATGCTGCACATGCGGCACTTTGAACTCGCGCTCCACGATGGCGTCACACTGCGCCCAGGCCGTATCGGGATCACCTTTGCGGATTTTGAAGTGGTTCGAGATGTTGGTGCCCGCTTTGGGAAAAATAAAATCAGGCACGGCGTATTCGCCCAGGTCGGGGTGAATCAGCGGCGCGTCCGGTTCCATGCCGCGCTGCGGATCGAGCACCGGCTCAAGCACCTCGTATTCGACCTCGACCAGCTTACAGGCGGCTTCGGCGATCTCTTCGCTGGTGGCGATCACGCCTGCCACCGGATCGCCCACGTAGCGCACGCGCTCCCGGCAGAAAATGTGCCGGTCCTTCAGGTACAGCCCGATCTGGTTGGGCGTATCCGCGCCGGTCACGACCGCTTTGACGCCCGGTAACGCCAGCGCTTTGGTGGTGTCGATGCGTTTGATCAGCGCGTGCGGGTGCGGGCTGCGGACGATGCGCCCGAATAACAGGCCGGGGCCGAATGGCAGATCGTCGGCGAACAGGGCCTCGCCCGTGACTTTTTCCAGCGCGTCGATACGTTTTACACTGGTTCCAACCGGCATGTTAGCCTCCTGTCCTGGCGGCATCTTTTACCGCGTCGATGATGCGCATATAGCCCGTGCAGCGGCACAGATTCCCGCGCAGCGCGTCCTTGATTTCGGCTTCGGTCGGGTCGGGATTGCGATTCAGCAGCGCGCGCGCCGCGATCAGAATCCCCGGCGTGCAAAAACCGCACTGCGTCCCGGTGTGGTCGATGAACGCCTGCTGAAGCGGCTCCAACTGCCCATCGTGCGCCAGCCCTTCGACCGTGACCAGTTCCGCGCCGTCGATCTCGACCGCCAGCACCAGACAGGCGTTGACCGGCTCGCCGTTGAGCAGCACGGTACACGCGCCGCATTCCCCGGTGGAACAGCCGTTTTTGGTGCCGGTCAGTCCTAACTGTTCCCGCAGAAATGCGAGCAGCGTGGTATGCGAGTGAACGAGCGCGGTTTCCGGCGCGCCGTTGACCGTGAAGGTAATCGTGTGGGCGGCCATGTTTAACGCTCCTTCCGCAGTTCGTGCCATACGTCATCCAGCGCGCGGCGCGCCAGATTGCGCGTCATGGCTTTCCGGTAGCGCGCCGATCCGCGCAGATCGTCAATCGGTTTGGCGGTATCTTCGGCGGCGCGCGCAGCCTGGGCCAACAGGTCCTCCGTGATGGGATTCGCAGACAGAATCGCTTCGGCTTCCGGCACGCGAATCGGCGTGGGGGCCACCGATGCCAGCGCGACCTTGAAACGGTAGCCGGACGAGGTACTGTGATCGGGATAACCCATCACGGCCACGCCGACAATCGCCAGATCGCCGCCCGCGTTGCGGCCCAGTTTGATGTACCGTCCCGCCCATCCGTCCGGCGGGGTGGGAATCTCGATGCGGGCCAGGAATTCGCCCGGTTGCAGCGCCGTCCGGCGCACGCCCAGGAAAAAGTCTTTGACCGGGATCACGCGCTCACCGTCCGGTCCCCAGGCCACGCAGCGCGTTTCCAGCACCAGCGCGGCGGGCGCGGTATCGGCGGCGGGCGAAGCGTTGCACAGGTTGCCGCCCATCGTGGCGCGGCTGCGCAGTTGGTACGAAGCGACGGTTTCCACCGCTTGCACCAGCAGCGGGTAATGGGCGATCACGGCGGGATGTGCGGCCAGCGCGTTCATGCTGACCGCCGCGCCGACCGTCAGACCGCGGGCGGGATCATATCGAATGTTCGTCATACCGGGCAGGCGCTTGAGATCGATCACGATCTGCGGCGCTAACACGCCGTCGCGCATCTGCACGAAAATGTCCGTGCCGCCCATTAATAAGCGAGCATTGTCGCCATGTTCCAGCAGCAGCCGGACCACTTTGCCGGGATGGTTGACGCGCACATAGTCAAACGGCGGCAGGCCGGGACTCGGCATCGCTAGCATCGATGGAGCCGTTGGGGTCACTTTTGGGGCCGCTGACATACGCAGTCTCCGAACTTCGTTTTATCAAACGACTCTTTTTTCTGGATGAGCGTTTCGTAGCGGTCATCGCCCACAAACGCGACGATGCGCGCGATGCTGGCTTCGCCGTCCACAAACCGCCAGGGGAAACAGCCGATCTCGATTCGTTCGTTGAGCAGCAGGTCAATATCGCCGCCCACACATTCGGCGTGAATGATACCGTGCGGGAACATTTCGATGTGCATCAACTGGTACTTGTCGTCGGTGAACACGTCCGCCAGCCCTTTGCCGTATGTGGCCTGGAAATGGGCTTCGGCTTCTTTGGCCTGGCGCGGCATCCAGGTACGGATGATGGTATTCATCGGATGATCGGCGCTGCCGCAGTCCACCGCCAGCCACTTGATCTTTTTCCTGACGCACCATTCGCCAAATTCACGATCCGGGCCAGGATGCTTGACCATGTAGCGGATTTCGTCGGCGTGCGGCTGGTCCCAACCGTAGCGGTGGTAGCCGGTGTGAATGATCAGGATATCGCCTTCGCGGACCTCAACCCGGTCTTCGACCATCTGCGAGGTGTAAATGTCGTAGTCGCCCACCGCATCCGAGAGATCAACGACCACACCAGGACCGGCCAGGAAATTAAAGTCCAGGCTGGCGATATCTTTGCCGGGCGTGTAGAAGTGGATTTCGCCGTCGAGGTGCGTGCCCAGGTGATTCGAGTGGGTCACGATCTGGCCGTTCGCGCCGTTAGGGGCCAGCCGCTTGAAATACTTGACTTGCAGCGGCTCATAGGTCGGCCAGGGCGGGGTACCGATTCCGAGGGGGATGGAGAGATCAATAATCTTCATGGTTTACTGTCCTTTTTGAAACAAAGAAAAAAATAGGACGCAGATGAACACAGATACACGCAGATTTTTTAAATCTTATTCAGGCGCAACCTGTATCCAACGCCGCGTTCCTTTACGTGAATTGTTGTATGACTTGCGCAATCCTTATCCTTTGTAGAAAAAGAATAGGACGCAGATGAACACAGATACACGCAGATTTTTTAAATCTTATTCCGGCGCAACCTGTATCCAATGCCGCGTCCCTTTACGTGAATTGCTGTAGGATTTACGCTTAACTTCCGGTTTCGGGCCGAAATTCAGCAGCAGACCGACCTCTAGCGACGTGGCTTTGAGATAATTCAACAACTGCGCCTCGTGCGGATCGGTTAACTGCTGTACGGCTTTCAGTTCCAGTATCACGACATCGTTCACCACGATATCGGCAAAATACTCGCCTACCGGCTGACTGGCGTAATACACGGTGATGGGTTTCTGCTGCTCGACATGCATCCCAGATTCGCGCAGTTCCAACGCCAACACATTCTCATAGACTTTTTCGAGAAAGCCATACCCAGGCTGTTATACACAACGTAAAACGCGCCGATAATTTGTCTCGTCAAGTCAGTATGTTTGGCGTCAGACAACACAACACCCCGATCTGCTTTTATCTATCTTTTTCTGTTTTTGATCTGTGTTTATCTGCGTTTATCTGCGTCCCATTCGTTTTTTTTCTATCGCGTCGTTACCACGCTTTCACAGCCTCAAACGCCGCCGCGAAACACTCCGCAGGCGCGCGCAGAACACCCGCGCCGACCATGCCGACCCCCGGCGTTTTGTGCGCGATGCCGGTATTCAACCTGGGCAGAATCCCGGTTTCCATGACCAGCCGCACGTCCAACCCGACCGGCGTACCCCGGAATTCGAGCGCCGGAATCGTGAAATGGGTATGTTCCGCGAAGCAGATTTCATACATCTCGCGGGTAGTGCGGATCGCGTCCTGGGCCGTGCCGCCGATGAAACTCGCAATGGCCGGAGATGCCGCCATCGCAAAGCCGCCAAACCCGGCGGTTTCGGTGATCGTGCTGTCGCCGATGTCGGGATTCGCATCCTCGGCGGTGAATCCCGGCAGGTACAGCCCCTCGACCAGACCCGCCGGGGCAACGAACCACCGTTCGGGATCACCCGCCAGCCGGATTCCGAAGTCCGTACCATTGCGCGCCATGACCGTGATGATCGTGCAGCCGGGAATGCCTTCCGCCGGTTCGAGCATCGCTTTTCCGGCAGGCATGGACAGATTCAGGAAAAAGTGATCGTTACCGTCGATGAACTCGATCACCTGCGCCAATCGTTCTTGATCGGCGCACGTCCGCGCCATGCCCGGCGCAAGCGCCCGCAGCAGCAGCGATGTTCCGGCCCGGTTGCGGTTGTGGCACTCGTCGCCCATGTGCAGCGCCTGCGCGATCAGACCGCGCAGGTCAACCGGACCGGCGAGCGTTACCGCGTCCGCCAGAGTCGGATAGAGCGCGTCCGCCATCCAGCGCAGCCGGGCATATACTTCATCCCCATACGCGCCGTAACGCAGCACCTTACCCAACCCCTCGTTCAGCGTGCAATAAGCGCGGTTGCCGAATTCCAGGTTTTCGATGATCCAGACCGGCATCGACGGCGATACCACGCCCGCCATCGGTCCGACGGCGTGGTGATGGTGGCACGGATCGAATACGATCTCGCCGCTGGCGGCCAGTTCTGCCGCCTGTTCCGGCGTATCGACCAGCCCTTCATACACCAGCGCACCCATGACCGCGCCGCGCGTGGGACCGCACATGCGGTCCCATATCA
>JAFGTJ010000516.1 GCA_016934195.1 Anaerolineae bacterium
ACGCATCGCGCTCAAAAATATCCGAGGGCAGCACCTCGCCAAATTCGATCCAGGCAACGGGGCGTTCCAGGCGGCGCGCGTCCCAGTCGTACCAGTGCGCCGCGTCACAGCCGCCATCGGTCGCGGCGATGTGAACGTGCCAGTTGTAGGTCCCCAACAGGTCGCCTTGCTGGATGATCGCGCCCTGGCCGACCTCAAATGTCACCATACCGAGGAAGATCATACAGGCATCATGGTCGGCATCATCGATCAGGATCAGGCCGCCCCAACGCCCGGTCGTGCCGTAGACCGTCCCGCCATACGGGGCGTACACTTCCTTGTCCACGCAGAGAAAATCACTCGACCGGCGATCCAGGTCCACCGGCGGTTGACCGTCCTGGTTAATGCCGTGCCAGGAAAATGCTTCCGCGTGTGTTCCGGCGCGGCAGGGGGAATAATAATCGGTGATGGGCGGAAAATCCTTCGGGCCTTGCGCGTGGACTGGTATCAGCGGCGCGGTGATGACTCCGGCCAGCCCGGTCACAAGCAGCGCGAGTACGGCGATTCTCAAAATACTCGTATGCGAAACCATCGGTGAGCGTCTCCATTCGATACAATCAGGCCATTTCAGCGTAGCCGAGATCGAATGGACATTGCACGGCGGTATCCCAATGATTGCCCTGTGAGGGGTGAGGCTATTCCCGGTATTCCAGCGTCTCCGTGATCCGTTCCAGCGCGTCCGCATACGCCGCCGCCGCCGAGTCCGCAAACGTCAGCGTCCAGACGGCGTACCGTTCCGCGCCGACCGGGATCGCCAGCGTGATCAGGCGCGCCGCCGCCGGGGGAGTATCGGTCAGCACGCCCGGCAGCAAAAATGGTACCACGCCATCCATGCGAACGTGCAGCCGGTACACACAGTCACCGGGCGGATCGCGTTCCACCAGCCGCGACTCGATCAGGTTATCGGGAGAAGGGGCCTGTTCGGTTTCCAGCATGTGACCGGCGCGCGCCAGCCGGTCGCAAACGCTCAGCGCGGGGTTGTTGGCGTCCTGCGGCAAGCGGACCACGCGCACCAGCGCCAGCGCCGCGACCGCGCCCTGGTCGGCCAGCAGATCGGGATCGGTTTCCACGATGCGCGGCTGTTGCAGCATATCGCCGTAGACCGGATCGCGCACCGCCGCGCTGAACGATTCCTCGATATCGTCCCACACGCTGCGCTGACCGTCCGGCACGGGGAACCGGCCCGCCAGCGAATCGCGGGTATCGCGCCATGCGCTGCTGTCGGTATTGGCGGGAATCCACGACTCCGGCACTTCCACGCGGAAACGGAACGCGGGCGAACTGACGTCAAAGGTGAGGGTGTGCCCGTCCTGAATCTGGAGCCAATCGCGGGCGAGGTCCTGGATCATGCCGGATACGGCCAGCGATGCAACGATCCCCAGACAGCCGCCGATCAACATGGTTAGCGCCAGGATGCGCACCAGCCGCCGCAGCCGGGACGGTCGCCGGGCGGATAGATCGCGGGCCAGCGTATACTCGCCCTCAAAACCCGCGCCGTAACCTGAATCGTAGCCCGCGCCCGCATAGGCCGCACCGGGCGCGCCCGGCATACCGGGCGACGGCATCGTCCACCCGCCCGCCTGCCGGTCCTGGCGTTCTAATTCGGCCAGCATCCGGCGCGCGGTGGGATGGCGCGAATCCAGGTGGAGCGCCTGATTCACGCAAAAACGGTATTCTTCGCGGTCATCGGTAGCCGCTGCCAGCCACAACCAGCCGTCTGCCGGGATTGCCTCGGTACGCACGGCATGGCGCAAATAATTCAGCGCGTCGGTGCGCTGCCCGGCTTGCAGCAGGTGAATGCCTTGCATCAGGTGGGGCGGCGGCGTGTTGTACATGACCTATAATTCCAATACCGGCAGCGCAAAATAAAACGTGCTGCCCTGGCCGACCGTGCTTTCGACGCCGACCTGCGCGCCGAGCTTGTCCGCGATGCGTTTCACGATGGACAGTCCCAACCCGTGCCCTTTGGTGCGCGCCGGATTCAGCCGGGTGAACGGCTCGAAGATTTTGGTCTGCTCCTCCGGCGCGATGCCGGGACCGTTATCGCGCACCCAGAAACGCGCCACGCCGTCCGTGACCGTCGCGCCCAGTTCCAGGTGGGGCGGATCGCCGCCGTGCTGAATGGCGTTGCTGATGTAGTTGGCCCATATTTCCTCGATCCAGGGGGCGTGACCTTCCACCAGCGGCCATTCTTCGGTGGGCAGCGTGATCTTGGCTTCGCGTTCCTCGATCAGGAATTGCAGGCGATCCAGGGTACGGCGCACCAGGGCCGACGTGTCGATGGGGGTCGTTTCGATTTCGTCGGTCGTTCGCATCCGGGCCAGCAGCAGCAGTTCGTCGATCATGTCGCTCATACGGTCGCTGCCCTGCTCGATATGGCGCGCAAAACGGATCAGCTCGGCGGGCGGGCGGGTTCCGGCTTCCAGTTCGTGAATCAGCACGGACGTGTAGCCGGTAATGCCGCCCAACGGATTCTTGAGATTATGGGCGACCATGCGCGCATAGGCGTCCAGTTCTTCGACCATGTGCGCGTGTTCGGCGGTGGCCTGCTTGCGCGCGGTGATGAGGACCTGTTCCTCGCGGGCGCGCGCCCTGCGATGGGCCGCCGCATAGCCACCCGCCGCGCTGATCACGGCTACCAGCACCAACAGCCCTATCGTTTGCAGCACGTTATGGTGTCTCCCTTCGTCATTCGGTGATCAGTTTTTGGTGGGTAGTGATTGGTTTCCGCTGCGCACACCGATCCGCTGCCCGCCCATCACCCGCACCACAAAACTAACAACCGGAACCTACCAACCAATAAATGCTCTCTTCATTATAATCATACCAGCAAAACGCGCTTACCGGCCTGCTGCTACTCGCTGACGGTTAGCCGCCTGGTTGCTGACGGTTGACCACTGATAGTTGTCCGTTTGTGGGTCGCCCGCGCAACCTGCGGCTGCGTTGGGGGCCAGGGGGTGAGGCCGTTTTCTCTACCGCCCGTACAGATTCAGCCACGCTACGATCTGCGGGATGAGCGTGTCGCCCTCGGCGGCGAGCAGGTCCAGGCCGTGCGCGTTCCCGGCGAATTTCAGCACCTCGACCGGCCCGGTAGCCGTGTCCAGCATTTTCGGGATGCCGACGGCGGGC